>JANNFM010000112.1:0-5168 GCA_031379795.1 Alphaproteobacteria bacterium | reverse complement strand
GTTTGCATCGATGGTGATAGACTCGCACACGCCGCAAATGATAGATGGCTACTTTTCCCGTGAGCCTTTGCGCCAGTTGTTCGGAACCATCAGCTTCGGCGAGTTTGCGGAGTATGGGTTCTTCCTGATCAGTGGCTACCTGATCACCGCCAGTTTCATTTCGGACCCACGTACCTATCTGCTGAAGCGGATCCTCCGGATCTATCCAGCGTTTGTGGTCTGCTTCCTGCTGTGCATTTTCGTTGTCGCGCCTTTGGGCGGTGCAAATCTCGGCGCTTTGAATGCCGGGGATTGGCTGAAACAGGCGTTTCGGCTGGCGATCCTGAACGCGCCAACGGTGGACGGGGTCTTCCCGGGACTGGCCTACCCCGCGCTGAACGGCTCGATGTGGACGATCAGCTATGAGTTCCGATGCTATCTGCTGGCTGCCGTTCTGGGGCTGACCGGGTTCTATCAACGGCGACGGCTCTACCTGGCGCTGACTGTCGTGGTGGTGCGGGCCAATTTCCTGTTCCTGTTCCCGCTGGGTGAGACCATTACGGCACTCGCCCGTCCCTTGAATGTGCTGTTCGGCACGCCGCATCAGACGATCCGGCTGACGGGCGCATTTATGTGCGGTGCGTGTTTCAAGCTGTTTCCCTTGGATTTTCGCGGTCGCACAGCGGCTCTGACGGCCGTGGCCCTACTTGGCGCACTGTTCGTGCCGGTTCTGGCTGGTGTCGCCCTGGTAACCTTGGGCGGCTACGGACTATTCTGGATCGTTTTCAAGGTTCGTTGGAAGCCGCTGCTGACCATCAACGCAACGGATGACATCTCGTATGGGCTCTATCTCTACGCTTGGCCAATTGGGACGCTGATCCTGTGGTACTGGCATGACGTGCCGGTCATGGCTCACGGCCTGCTGACCCTGGTGGGTTCCCTGGCTCTCGGCGCAATCAGCTGGTGGGTGCTTGAAAAGCCCTGCATGAGCCTGAAGTCCCGGCTCGTGCCCAAAAGTGCTCCGTCCGGTGGTGCCTTCAAGGCTGAGTGAACTGCCGGTCCTGACCGTATCGATACAGGATCCGCAGCCCTACGTCCGCAACGCCGGGGTTGTAGTGGCCCGCGAGGCGACCGTGACTCAGGTGGATCCAGGATAGCTCCAGTGAGAGCCGATCGCTGGCTTTCCAGCCCAGCGAAAGTTCCGGCTCAAACAGGATGCGTGACCCGAGATCCAGTCGGGTCTGCCGGTCGTTGACCCGCTTCTGCCGTTCCTGGGCGGTCAGGCCGGGTTGATCCGGCGACGGCAGGTTCACCCTGCCGGTGTGGACGGCAAGGCCGATCCCGGGTTGAACATAGACGCGCTGGCTCACGTTGATCCGCCAGGCCAGACCGGAGGCCAGATAGCTGGTCTCACCCGAGGTATTTACGCCCGCCAGCAGGTGAACACGCGGGCGACCAAGGAACGCGAGCTCGTCCAACGACGTCGTGCGCACACCGGCCACGATCTGGGCACCGCCCTCGAATTTGCCATATGAAATACCGTCGTCGACGTCGTGGGCATAGGCCCCGACAAAGACCTCGCCGGCCAGTGCCCGTCCGGCGACAGACGCTACGGCCAGCGTGACACTGATCAGGATTTTGGAGCGCATGGTCGAAGTCTTAACGCACCGCGCCACTGTCGCCCAGCAGGCACGGTGCGGTGCGCAGGATGATCGCGATATCCAGCCAGAACGACTGACGCTCGACGTACTCCAGGTCCAGCGCAACGCGTCGACGCACATCGTCGGCAGTGTCCACCGGCCCGCGCGAGCCGTTAACGGCCGCCCATCCGGTCAGGCCCGGCTTGATGCGATGGCGATGGGCATAGGTCTCGACTAATTTGCTGGCTTCGGCTCCGCCGCTGAGCATGCCGATGGCGTGGGGGCGAGGACCCACCACCGACATCTCGCCGGTGATGATGTTAAGGATCTGGGGCAACTCGTCGAGGCTGGTCTTGCGGATGAAGCGACCCACCCGCGTGACGCGGTCATCGTCGGCACTCACCTGGCGGACCGCAGCGAAATCGGTCGTTTCGACCCGCATGGAGCGGAACTTCCAGACCACGATCTCCTCGTTCATATAGCCGTGGCGTTTTTGTCGGAAGAAAACAGGACCGGGGCTGTCCAGTCGGATCGCGACGGCGACGGCGGTCATCAGGGGGGCGAGAGCGATCAACGCCGCGACGCTGAGTACCAGGTCAAGGGCTCGTTTGGCGGCGACAAAGCCTGATCGCTGCCGGGGTCCGGAAACCTGCATCAGGTCGAAGTCGGCTATCCGGCCGACGGCCTGGGTCTGGATGTCGTCGTCGGTGTCCTCGAGGAGCAGGGAAATCGGGTTGGGAACGGGGCTCAGCCGCTCGAGAAGCTGGGCGATCCGGGCATTGGCCTTGCCCGGCACGGTGATGACGATCCTGTCGACAAACGGCAGGATGCGATGGTCGATGATGTCGCCCGTCTTGCCCAGAACCGGCACGCCCCGGACCTCCGGCCCCACGCGGTCCCGCCGGTCGTCGAAGATGCCGAGGATGTTGACGTCCCGGGTCCGCATTGCACGGCGGATGAGCCGTTCCGCCGCCGGCGTGGCGCCGACGATGATCAGATTGGGGGTCAGCAAACCCTTTTTGCGCAGGGCTCGCAGGATCTCGCCCCAGATGAGGTGGGTCGCGCACAGGGCTACCGAGGCGGTCAGGGCCCAGGCGGCGCAGCCAAGGGCTGGAAAACCGGGATCGAACAGACCACAGACCGTTCCCGCACCGCCGCCCGCGGTGGTCGCCGCGATCAGCAGCCGCCCGAAGCGGCGTCGGGACCGCTCCCTGGGGTTCATGGCATAGGCCCCGGTGGCAACCAAAAGGACCAGGGCCAGGATCGGCGCACCCAGCCACATGGCTTCGGGCAGGGGCATGATCAGGCCGGCGGCGAGGGAGGCAAGGCCCAGACCCACGGCGTCACCGAACTGGAATAAGCGGGCGATGCCTGGACCGGATACGCGGGCGCGGACGCTTTGCAAACGGTCGGGCCGCAGGGGGCCACGTTGAAATGGAGTTGCGGCGACGCCTGCTATTGTGAAGGCGTCTTGGCCGCCGGTGTCGTCCGCCATTCTGGCCGTCCCCGCTGGATTGCGGAGGCACCCTATGCGAGACGCCTGACGGAACGGTTAAGGCCGCAGATCAATAGGCGCGGGAGTCGCAGAAGATCAGGGGCAGGGTGCGCCAGACAATTCGCAAATCCAGCGCAAATGACCATGTGTCTATGTACTCATTGTCGGCATCGACCCTATCGATGATCGCCTGTAGTTCCCTGACCTCACCGCGAAATCCGCAGATGGCGGCATAGCCGGTCAGGCCCGGGCGAGCGCGGAAGCGGCGATCATAATCCGGTGCCAGCTTGCCCCATGTATGATCGTGGGCGACCGCGTGCGGGCGGGGGCCGATCAATGACATTTCGCCGCGCAGCACATTGAGCAACTGAGGCAGTTCATCCAGACTGAATTTGCGGAGAATTGCGCCCAGTGCCGTCACTCGAGCATCGTCGCGGGTAGCCTGACGCACTGTTTCACCGTCTTCGGCGACGGTCATGGTGCGGAACTTGAACACCGTGAAAATTTCGCCGTGCAGGCCTGTACGCTTTTGGCGAAACAAGGCTGGTCCGCGACTTTCCAGACGTACCAGCATGGCGATTGTCAAAAGCAGCGGCAGGAAAACCAGAAGCGCGCCGAAGGACATCACGAAATCGAAGGCGCGTTTGAGCCGACTTGTGGCGACCCGTTCTGCGACGGAGACCACGGGCGCCTGCACATGCGGCGGGGAGCTGGGTGTCCAGCTTTCCACCTCTGAATGTGCACGAAATTGAGCGGGTTTATTCAAAATAGGGTGTCCGTTGGATTCCGACGTCGATCTGAAGCCTGGCCAGGAACGCAGCCATGGCATCCGCACTCCAGAGGCGAACCCGAAGTCGAACCCCCTGGCCATAGATCTCCGTGAATATGCGGGCATCACCCTCGACGTCAGCGTCGTCCGCATAGCACTGGACGAAGCCATAGAAGGCCGCGCGGATTTGCTCTGCGTCGTCGTCCGTTCCAAAGCGTGTCTCAATTTCGGACATGACCCCCGACCGTCCCGCCGATCACGTCCCCCAAAGAGCAAGAGCCAAGCCATGGCGCATGTCTGTAGGAGGGGATCGTCACTATATTCGTGACAGCGCGGGTTTTGGTTGCAGAGAGGGTTTACAAAATCTCACCGACCACAGCCAGTGGAGCCGTCAATAGGCCTTGGGATCGCTGAAAATGATTACGGCGGTCCTGGCCAGGATGGCGATATCGAGTCCAAGCGACCAACCCTCAATATATAGATTGTCGGCTGTGACCCGGTCATTCATGCAGCGCAGGTCTTGTATCTCGCCTCGCAGTCCGCTGACCTGGGCCAAGCCTGTCAGGCCTGGCTTGGCACGAAACCGGTCGGCATAGGTGGCAATCTGCTCGCTGAAGTGGGTGTCGTGGGCGAGCGCATGTGGTCGCGGCCCGACCATAGACATGTCCCCCTTCAGGATGTTCAGGAACTGCGGCAGTTCGTCGAGGCTGAGTTTGCGCAGTAGCGAACCGACGGCGGTGACACGGGCATCATTGAGTGTTGCTTGCTTCACCGCATCGCAATCTTCTGTGACGGTCATCGTGCGAAATTTGTAGATCGTGAAGATGCGTCCGCGATGACCTGTCCGCCGCTGCCTGAAAATCACCGGTCCGCGGGACTCCAGCTTGACAGCCATGGCGATGGTCAGCAGCAGCGGCAAAAACAGCAACAGCCCCACACCGGCCCCGGCGACATCCATCGCGCGCTTAGCCAAGCTGTCGGATATCGGCGAGCGCTGAAGTTGAGACAGCACGTCGCTGGCCGGACGTGAGGTCCGCGCGCCCGTCTTATTCGTCCTGGACAGGACGTCCACCATTACGCCCACACCTTTGTCATCGTCCCGATCATACGCCACGCAAGACGTCGGATCAAATCCTTGACGGAAATTGTGGGTAGCACACGATATGTCCGGTTTTCGTAGCAGACGATCTGTCCGGTTTGGCCGGGGTGGATCTGATGCATGCGGAGATACGGATGGCACGGATTGGCGAGGCGATTGGACGCTACAAGCGCGGGGGGATGAGCT
>JANNFM010000268.1:0-1927 GCA_031379795.1 Alphaproteobacteria bacterium | reverse complement strand
ACCACTGGCTGCGCACCACCGAGGCGGCGCTGACATCGAAGGCCGAGAGTTTCAGGCCGCTCTCGACCTCAAAGATCGCCTCAGGTTTCATTTGCGCCCGGCGAACAGGGTCGTTGTAGAGATCGCGGATGCCGCCCCCGGACTGCCAAGCGCGCAGGACCAGCAGGGCGGCCCAGACCGGTTCCAGTTGGATATCGACCGACGCATCCTCGACCACACAGCCCAGGGTCTCAAAGGTTTTCAGCGCCGTTCGGCAGACGTCCAGCACGCCCGGCCCGCAGGGCGTGAAGCCGCCGAAGTCGCCCAGCCAGCCGATCCGCTTGCCTTTCATGTCCGCCGAGAGCTCAGCGGTGAGATCGAGACGGGACCCTTCCATCGAAAGCGGCGCCCGGTCGTCTCGCCCCGCCTGAACGGCCAGCAGCATCGCCAGGTCGGGCACAGTTCGAGCCATCGGGCCCGCCACACTCATGCTCGGAGCCCAGACATCTCCCCCGTCGGCCGGAACCCGGCCAATGCTCGGGCGGAAGCCCAGAATGTTGTTCCACGCCGCTGGGTTGCGCAGACTGCCGCCGAAGTCGCTGCCATCGGCCAGCGGCGCCATCCGGAGCGCCAGCGCCACGCCGGCCCCGCCGCTGCTGCCGCCGGCCGAGCGGGACAGGTCGTAGGGGTTTCGGGTCAGGCCGTAGACCTGATTATAGGTGTGGGAGCCAAGTCCGAATTCCGGTGAGTTGGTCTTGCCGATGAAGATGGCGCCGGCTTTTCTGATGCGCTCGACCATCACATTGTCTGCCTGGGGCACGAAGTCGCGGAAAATCGGCGAACCGCGCGTCGAGACGATCCCCTTCACCGGCGCGAGATCCTTCACCGCATGAGGAAACCCGTGCATCGGCCCGGTCGCCGCGCCCCTGGCGAGTTGGGCGTCGCGCTCGCGGGCCTGGGCCAGCAATCCCTCGCGGGGTTGCAGGGCGACGATGGCGTTGACCGCGGGGTTGTGGCGATCAATGTGGTCCAGATAGGCCGTCATCACCTCGACACAGGAGGCGCGGCGTGAGCGGATCGCCTGCGCGAGTTGGACGGCGTCCAGCTTGACGAGATCGGGCATGGCCATCGTTCCGGACTTTTTTGCTGCGGCTTCAGCGCCCGTTGCTGCCAGGACGCCACTGGCCAACGCCATCGCCGCGCGCCGGGTAAGGTGGTCGGTGCGCGTCTGGTTGTCGTCCATAGTTTCCCCGCAAGCTTGACCACAAACACTGCGCCTTCCGGACCCGATAGCAAGTCCAATCTGCGGACGCGCTAGTCGCCCCACACCTTGAAATGCTTGGACAGTTTCAATCCCTGGCGCTGGTAGTGGGAGCCGTTCTCGCCATAGAGCCGCGCGGGGCGTTCGGTCAGTGGTTCGTAGACCAGCCGCGCCACCGTCTGGCCATCCTCCAGGATGAACGGGGTTTCGTGGCTACGGACTTCCAGCACGCCCTTGGAGCCCTTGCCATGGGCCTCGTCGGTGCCGAAGCCGGGATCAAAGAAGCCGGCGTAGTGAACCCGGAACTCGCCCACCGACGGATCGATGGGGGTCATCTCGGCGGCTTCCATCACGGGAATTTCCACCGCGCCCTTGGAGGCCAGGATGTAGAATTCGCCGGGGTCCAGCAGTAGCTGGCCGTTGCGCGGGATAAGCGGCTCCCAGAAGTCGCGCGGGTCGTGGCCGTCCACATGGTCCAGGTCGACGACACCGGCATGGCGGCGACCCCGGAAGCCTGCGATCTCGCCGGTGAGGTCAACGCCGACGCTCTCGGTGCGCAGGCGGGGCGGCGATCCAGCCTTCAGGCGCAGCTGGTTGAGACGCGTGCCCGAGCGCACCAGCACCGAAAACGTCTGCGGCGCGATCTCCATGTAGATCGGACCGTCATAGCCTTCGCGGACATCATCG
>JANNFM010000082.1:0-1642 GCA_031379795.1 Alphaproteobacteria bacterium | reverse complement strand
GTCAGCCGAAGACCCCGGGCGAGACGATCAAACACCAGGGCGGCTTGATCCTTCTCTTCCGGCAGTCCCGCGTTCAGCACGCGATGGAAGGCCCCGTCCACGACGGTGGCCATATGGCCGCAAAGCACTTCCAGCACATTGCTGTGGCGTTCGGATCTCTCGGCGAACGTTTGCATGAGACCGAATAGAACACAGAGTGAACATACCGCCAAAATTTATCTGATGTTTTTTCGGCAGCGCAGTCCGGAAGGGCTTTGAACCACGGATGCACACCGATGCACACGGACGAGGTCATGCCTCCGGCCGCCATTCGTGTGAATCCGCGTGCATCCGTGGTTCGAAGTTTCTTTGGGCCCTCAAACCCCGTCATCCCGGTTTCGTCGCAGGCAAAAACCGGGATGACGCCGTTGCGCGGGGCCTGCATCTCGAGCGCCCCCACACAGATTCAACACTTTACATGGCGGTCCATAGCCCCTATTTCCCCCGCTTCCGGCGGACCCGATGTCCTCAAAAGCGCTGCTAACGCCGGACTTGGTTCAACTATCTGTTGGGGGTTACGTGAATTGCACACGTATCATAAGCCCCTGGACCTGGTCCGCGAGCGGTCACCCGAACGTCCTGTCGCCTTTGCGCGACCGGATGCGGTGGCGGTAGCGGCGCGCTGGTTCCAGGACAAGTTTAAAGGCGACGTCTTCTACGCTGTGAAAGCGAACCCTTCGCCATGGGTCATCGAGACCCTGGTCGCGAACGGTGTGACGTCCTTCGATGTGGCCTCGATCCCCGAGATCGAGCTGGTTCGCGCCCATGCGCCGGGCTCGCGCATGGCCTTCATGCACCCGGTCAAGAGCCGCAAGGCTATCGCCACCGCCTATTTCGATCACGGCGTGGATACCTTCGCGCTGGACAGTCACGAGGAGCTGCAGAAAATCCTCGAGGCCACCGGCGGCGCCAAGGACCTGACCCTGATCGTGCGCCTGGCCGTAGTGGCCGAGGGCGCGTCCTATTCCCTGTCCGGCAAGTTCGGCGTCGAGCTGCATGAGGCTCCGGCCCTGCTGCTGGCCGCCCGCGCGGCGACGGAGGGCCGGATGGGCGTCTCCTTCCACGTCGGCAGCCAGTGCATGCGGCCCACCGCCTATCAGGCGGCGATGGCCCAGGCCTCGCGCGCCATCGTGCGCGCCGGGGTGATGGTGGATATCGTCGACGTCGGCGGCGGGTTCCCCTCCGTTTATCCCGGCATGGTGCCGCCGGACATGAGCGACTATGTCGATAGCATCCAGCGCGGCTTCGCCGACATGATGGTCCACGAGGAAACCGAGCTGTGGTGTGAGCCCGGCCGTGCCCTGGTGGCCGAAGCCCAGTCGATCCTGACCAAGGTGGAGCTGCGCAAAAACGACGCGCTCTATCTGAACGACGGCAGCTACGGAAACCTGTTCGACGCCGCCCATGTGAAATGGCCGTTCCCGGTGAAACTGTATCGGGGCGAGGGCGAGGACGCCCATGAGGTCGAAGGTCCGTTGAAGCCGTTCCGCTTCTATGGCCCCACCTGCGACAGCATGGACCATATGCCCGGCCCGTTCTGGCTGCCCGAGGATATCCGCGAGGGCGACTACATCGAGATCGGCATGCTGGGGGCCTATGGCGT
>JANNFM010000033.1:0-2297 GCA_031379795.1 Alphaproteobacteria bacterium | reverse complement strand
AGACGACGCAGAAGGGTGTCGGGGACGCCGCGCCTCCACTACCCTAACGCCGCCGATCCGGGGATCAGCGGAGCAGCCTTGTCAGGCATTGACGTCTACGCGAGCACAGCCTTGCGGCGGCGGATCATCGCCCCGGCGGCGCCGAATCCCACGATCATCAGCGCCCAGCTTGCCGGTTCGGGAACGCCGCCGGTGGGGGTGATATCGATGACAGCGACATCGTCGAGTTCGTAATAGGCTTCCGTTGCGGAATTGAAGGACAACAGCGTCGAGTTGCTAGATGCGGTGATGGAACTTGTAAAATGGGTGTACTGATACCATCCAAGGGCGTTCGTGAACGTGAGCAAATTCTGCGAATCGAACGACGCACTGAAGGCGTTATTGAAGGGTACGAAAAGAAATGGGGGGTGGAGGAGATAGAAGGACACGTCATAGGTGTGGCCAGCGATCGTTTGGATCGACTGTTCCAGGTGGTTGTAGCCAATCCGTGGCACTATGTCGGCGTGCCAGGTCCCGCTGTGGGGTACCTGCCAACTGACAGTGGTTCCAGCCGTGTCGCCGGTCGAGGACCAGCCGCTGAAATCCCCGGTCTCAAACCCCCCGTTGACGACGAGGTTGGCGGCTGAGGCCGATGAGGCGCTGGCCAGCAGGGCGAGCGCGATGAGTGCCTGTTTCATGAAATTTTCTCCTTCAGGAATGGTTGTGGGTTAGGCCGCGTCAGGCGGCGAGTTGGTGGACATCAAGGGCGCTCAGCGGTTTGCCGCCGATGGCCCAGTCGCCCTGTTCGAATTCCTGGATGCGGACCCAGGTGACGCCGCGCAGGGCCTCGCCCTCGACCGAGATCATGGCCTCGGTGACCCGCTCGATCAGGGTTCGCTTCTGGGCGGGGGTGAAGACGTCCTTGATGACCTCGATATTGACCAGTGGCATGTCGCCGCTCCTCGCTGTGTGTCTGACCTGCGCCGTGGGGCCGGTCGGTGCTGAGGGGTTTGGGCGTTTGGCGGCGGCCAAGCTTGCAGACGGTTTGGAGAGTCTGTGAATTTTTGCCGATCTGGTATGCCAACGGCATGGTCTGGCAAATCGGCCCCTATGAACTGGACGGAGATCGCTTCGAACTGCGCCTTGACGGCGTAGCGGTCGCGATTGAGCCGCAGGTGCTGGCGGTGCTGATGCATCTGGTCGCCCACCGCGACCGGCTGGTGACCCGCGACGACCTGATCGCCACCGTCTGGAACGGGCGCATCGTCTCGGAGGCGGCGATCTCCAGCCGGATCAAGTCGGCGCGCCAGGCGCTGGGCGACAGCGGGGATCGTCAGACGATGATCCGCACTGTGCATGGCAAGGGCTTTCGTTTTGTCCACGACACCGTCGCCAGTGTTCCGGCGGTGGCAGCCCCGTTGCCGCTGGCCGCGGTGGTGGTCGAACGCGCCGCGCCGGAGCGGCCGTCTATTGCCGTGCTCCCGTTCAGCCTGGTCGGCGCCGCCGGACCCCACGCCATTATCGCCGAGGCGTTGCCCCAGGATCTGATCTCCGATCTGTCGCGGCTGCACTGGCTGTTCGTGATCGCGCGCGGCTCATCGTTCCAGCTGCGGGCCACCGATCCCGATATCCGCCAGGTCGGTGTGCTGTTGGGGGTAAACTACTGCCTGTCGGGCCGTGTCGAGGTCGCAGGCCAGCGCCTGACCATCGACGTCGAGCTTTCCGATACCCGCGACTGCGGCATCATCTGGAACGAGCGTCACCAGATCGCCGCCGACGATATCCACGCGGTCCGCGCGCAAATCTGCAGCGGGGTGATCGCCGCGCTGGATCTGCAAATCCCCGCGCATGAGGCCAGGATCGCGCGGCTGCGGTCACCGTCGCAGCTTGATGCCTGGGCCAGTTATCATCTGGGCCTGCAGCACATGTACCGGTTCAATCCGGCCGATAATGCCCAGGCGTTGCGCCAGTTTGACCACGCCCTGAGCCTGGCACCCGAGTTCGCGCGGGCGCATGCGGGCCTGTCATACTGTCACTTCCAGAGCGCGCTGGTCGGCTACGCGCCCGATCCGGCGGTGGCGAGCGCGGCAGCTTTCAGGAGTGCCGAAGCCGCCATCGCCGCAGATCGGCTCGATCCGTTCGCCAACATGACCATGGGGCGCGCATTCTGGCTGTCCGGCCAGGTTGAACACGGCATGAGCTGGCTGGATCAGGCGGTGGCGCTCAATCCCAACTATGCCCAGGGCATCTATTCGCGCGCGTGGGCCCGCACCATCACGGGTAACGGTGTCGACGGCGGTGCCGACGCCGATCTGGCC
>JANNFM010000002.1:0-3450 GCA_031379795.1 Alphaproteobacteria bacterium | reverse complement strand
GATGATCATCGAGCACGCGGGCGACATCGGTATCGATCCCCATGCGCTCAAGCGGATGTGGCTGCATCAGGCCAACATCAACATGAACGTGATGATCGGCAAACGCGTGCTGGGCCGCGATCCCGCGCCGGGCGAAAACGTCATCATCCTCGACGAATACGCCAACACCTCATCCGCCGGCTCGATCATCGCTTTCCACAAGGCGAATGATGATTTTGTCTCCGGCGAGACAGGCCTGATCTGTTCGTTCGGGGCGGGTTATTCGGCAGGCACGGTGTTTGTGCGCAAGCGGTGAAACTCCTTATCTCCCCCATCGCCTCGCGATGGCGGGAGGGGGACCGCCCGCCGAGGGCTCCGCCCGAAGAGCGGGGGGTGGAGGGGGCGAGCCACATCTGCTGACCCGCTGCCGCGCATCGGTATGTTTCAACTGTGGCCTGCCCCCTCCACCACGCCCTCTGCGGGGCGCGGTCCCCCTCCCGCCACTTCGTGGGGGAGGTAAGGCTACCTCGGATGCTTCGCCTTCCACTCCATGGCCTTGCGCACCCGGTTGCCGACGGAGGGGTGGCTGTAGAAGATCGCTTCCTCCAGGGCAGATGGTGTGGCGGCGCGGTAGTCGATGGTCTTGACCAGGGCCTTGGCCAGACCGTCAGGCTCATTGATCCGTTCGAGGGAGAAGGTGTCGGCGTCGGCCTCGCCCAGGCGGGTCACGGTGTTGGTGATTGGCGTGGCCAGCAGGCCCAGGACGGCGAACATGATCGCCAGTACCGGATAGGCAGCAGGATCGGCGATGCCCTTGAGGCTCCCCGCGCCGACCCAGCCGGCGACCAGGGGATAGAAGCGGTCGACGAGGAAGAAGGCGAGCATGGCGAACAGCGCCAACGGGATGGCACGCCACAGGGCGTGGCCCTGGACATAATGGCCCATCTCGTGGCCAACCACGGCCTTGACCTCGGCGATGTCGGCGCCCTGTTTGAACATGGTGTCGCTCATGGCGATCTGCGCGGTGCCGAACAGGCCCGAGACATTGGCGGTGTAGCGGTTTGACTGCTTCGAGCCGTCGTAGATGAAGATCTTGTCGTGCGGCACGCCATTGGCCTGCGCCATTGCGACCACGGTGTCGCGCACGGGCCCGGGCGGGGCGGGCGTGAAATCATTGAACAGCGGCAGGATAAACACCGGCGCCAACACCATCAGGACGAGGATTCCAACCATCGAAAACCCGCCGCCCCAGATCCACCAGGTGCGCGGCGCGCGGCGAATAAGGCCGTAGAGCAAGGTCATGACCAGACCGAAGAGGACCGTGCTGATGACCAGGTCCAGCATCTGCTCGCCAAACCAGCCGCCGAAGGCCTGGCTGGTCAGGTCGTACTGCGTCTCGCGCCACCAGTTGGCGTAGATGTTCCAGGGCAGGCTGAGCGCGAACTCGATCACGGAATAGACGGCCAGAATCACGAATGCCGCCAACCATGGGCGCGGGCGTTTGCGTTCCAGTCCGTTCCTTATCCTGACGAGCAACCCGGAGCGCAGCACCACCCAGGCGATGGCGATGGCGACAAGGGCGCCCCAGAGCAAAAGCCAGTGGCCGCCTTGCGTATAGGCCTGAGCCTTCGCATGCGCCGCCGGCGCCACGGTGGCCAGATAGGCCGCCGTCGCGGCAGCAGCGTCAAAACCCTGTGACATCCTGGAAACCCCCATTTGTCGCGAAAAGGCCAGACAGCGGCGCAATTGTCAGGTGTATTCGCCGTAAGGTTCAATCTCCGAGAGGAAACGACGATGCTGCGTTCCGCACTGTTTGGCGCCGCCATGGCCCTGGTCGGCTCGTCCGCGCCGGCAGCGTCGCCAACCTACGACCTGATCGTTCGCGGCGGCGAGATCTATGACGGGTCCGGCGGCGCACCGATCCGCGGAGATGTCGCCATCAAGGGCCACCGAATCGTCTGCGTGGGTGCCTGTAAGAGTCAGGCGGCCAGGACGGTGGACGCCAAGGGCAAGGCGGTGGCACCCGGTTTCATCAACATGCTGTCCTGGTCGAACCAAAGCCTGATCCAGGATGGTCGCGGCCTGTCGGTGCTCAAGCAGGGCATCACCCTGGAGGTCATGGGCGAAGGCAATTCCATGGGGCCGTTGAACCCCGAGATGAAGCGCGAGGCGCTGCGACGACAGGGCGACATCAAGTATCCGATCAGCTGGACCAGCCTGGATGAGTATCTGCGCGTCCTCGAAACCCGGGGAATCTCGGTCAACGTCGCCTCGTTCATCGGCGCGGAGACGGCGCGGGTGCATGTGCTGGGTGAAGGTGACGTCGACCCCACGCCAGAGCAGCTGCTTGAGATGCGTCGCCTGGTCGTCAAGGCCATGGAGGACGGCGCCATGGGGGTTGGATCGTCGCTGATCTATGCCTCGGGCAATTTTGCCGAGACCGATGAACTGGTGGCGCTGACCACCGAGGCCGGGCGTTGCGGCGGCATCTACATCAGCCACATGCGCTCGGAGGGGAACCGGCTGCTGGAGGCCATCGATGAGTTGATCTCGATCTCGCGGCGCTCCGGCGCCCCGGCCGAGATCTATCACCTTAAGCAGTCGGGTCGCCAGAACTGGGGCAAGCTGGATGCGGCGATTGCGCGGATCGAGGCGGCCCGGGCCGAGGGCCTGCGGATCACGGCGGACATGTACAATTATCCAGCAGGCTCCACGGGGCTGGACGCGGCCATGCCCATCTGGGTCCAGGCCGGGGGCTACGAGGCCTGGGTGAAACGGCTTCAGGATCCGGCGACGCGGGCCCGGGTTTTGTCCGAAATGCGCGACGCCGGGGGTAGCTTCGAAAACCTGCTGCTGTCGGCGGGCGCGGAGGGCACTCTGCTGGTCGGGTTCAAGAACCCGTCGCTGAAACCCCTCACAGGCAAAACCCTGGCCCAGGTGGCGAAGGATCGCGGCGTCAGCGCCCAGGACGCCGCCATCGACCTGGTGATCGAGGATGGCAGCCGGGTGCAGGTGATCTACTTCCTGATGGACGAGGCCAATGTCGCGCGCCAGACCGCCCTGCCCTGGATGAGCTTCGGCTCAGACGCCGAGGGTCGCGCGCCCGAGGGGCCGTTCCTGCTGTCGTCGACCCACCCGCGGGCCTATGGCAACTTCGCGCGGCTGCTGGCGAAGTATGTGCGTGAGGAAAAACGCCTCTCGCTGGCCGAGGCGATCCGCAAACTCTCGGCCCAGCCTGCGCACAATCTGGGCCTGCATGACCGGGGCATGCTCAAGGTCGGGAACTACGCCGATGTCGTGGTCTTCGACCCCGCGACGATCCAGGACCACGCCACTTTCGAGAAGCCCCAGCAGTTCGCGACGGGGGTCAGTGAGGTGGTGGTCAACGGTACGCTGGCACTGGAGGGCGGCGAAGCCACGACGGCGCGGCCAGGTCAGGTGGTGCGCGGGCGGGGTTGGACGGGCTGGAAG
>JANNFM010000586.1:0-1815 GCA_031379795.1 Alphaproteobacteria bacterium | reverse complement strand
GTTCCAGCTTGAGTCCTGCGCCCACATCCACGACCCCGGCGGTGCCGAACGCTTTGCAGAGTGCGCCGCTCACGGCGTCCAGGGCGATCAGCCGGCGGTCCGCGGTGGGCACATAGACGCGCTCGGCACAGGGGCTCCGGGCCGGCGCGACAGGGTCTTGCCAATAGGTGACTGCGCGGCAGGTGTAGTCGTTGGGGTATTCGACATTGGGGTCTACCTTGGGATCGTATTGCCAGAGTTGCTTACCGGTGACCGGATCGACGGCCGAGACGGCGTTGAACTGTGAGCAGACGAACAGGCGACCCCCGGCCAGGATGGGGGTGTTCTCGAACGCTGAGTGTTCGACGGCGTCGGGGTGGCGCTTCATCTCGCCGGTGGAATAGGTCCAGGCGACCTGCAGGCCGCGAACATTTTCCGGGGTGATCTGGGCAGCGCTGGAGAACCGCTGACCGCCCGCGTCGCCGCCATAGTGGGGCCAGTCGACATCTGTGGCCGCCGACGGCGCAAGGGTCATCGCTGGCGCACATGCGGTCAGTGCGAGTAGGCTGGTGCAGGTCAACGCGGCGAAGCGGCGGCGGTTGGGGTAGGTTATGATCATGGTGCAACCCATTGCCTGAGGACGAATGTCGGAGGTAACGAAGCATCTCCCCGAGCCGTCGCACGCGAAAGTCCCCCGTGATCAACGGCGGTCCGGCGGTGACGACGGGCAACCCTCCGGGACCAGCGGCCTGCGAGCAGGGCTGAGCGGCGACGAGCGCAGCGGTCTGTTTGCCGGCTGGCTGATCGGGATCGTGGTTACGACGCCCGTGATTCTCATGAATATCGCCAACCGGCGCGCGATGTTGCCGAATGAAACGCCCGCGATGGCCTGGGTTGACGAGGTCACCAGTCTGGCGGCCCTCGCTGTGGCCTATCTTGCGCCGCTACTGGCGGCGCTCGTGGCCCGCCGGCGTGAGCGGCCCTGGCTTGCGAAAGCGCCATTGGTGTTCGCGGCCCTCGTCGTGTTCGTAATCCTGCACATCGGGATATCGGGCCTGCTTCGCGTCTGGCTCTACCCACATCTGGTTGGGGAAGCGCACGATCTCGGCTGGCTGCGGGAGAACGGCCTGGGCGAGGTGGCCAAGGATCTGGCCATCTTTGGTTTGACGTTCTGGATTGGCTCCTACGTGCTCGCTTGGCGGAGCGTCGCTGCGGCGGCCAGACTGACCCCGACTTCGCCGGCGACCTTTGACATCCAGGACGGGCCGCGCCTGATCCGGACGCCGGTCGCCGACATCCTGGCCGTCCGGTCGGCAGGCAACTACGCGGAGTTTCTGTTGAGTGACGGGCGTCGGCCCCTGATGCGGACGTCGCTGGGTGGGCTGCAGGGGCGGCTGGAGCCGCAGGGGTTTGTCCGCACCCACCGCTCATGGCTGGTCAATGCGGCGCGTGTGACCGGGCTGCGACCCGAGGGTTCAGGCGACTACGCCGTGGAACTGGGCACGGTAGAGGCGCCGTTGTCACGGCGGTTTCGAGAGGCACTGGAGGCGTTGCGGCGGTGAGGGGCCGAAAGGGTTTGTGGTTTCCCCGGGCGATGAGATGCCTTGAACGCGAGGCGGCGGAGAGTTTGGCCGCCGAAGCTGTTTTTCTCCTCACCCGTCGGGGGAGGGGGACCAGACGAAGTCTGGTGGAGGGGGCTTGCCGCGCCCCAAAAGTTTGACATTCTGACCCAACCCACACCCTGAAGATGCCAATCAGCTGCGGCCGTCAATTCCCCGTTGGATGATGCCAGAGGCGAACGAATAAGCGCTGTGCGACGGCAGCCCCCTCCACCCC
>JANNFM010000582.1:0-5018 GCA_031379795.1 Alphaproteobacteria bacterium | reverse complement strand
AGCCCTTGGACTGCTGGTCGTTGAAGATCACCTCACGGTTGGCCCTGGACACCAGCGTGCCATAGTTGACGCCGGGGGCGATGAAGCCGGCGCCGGGGCTGGTGATGCCAGTGGTGCCGAACTCACAGGCGATGCGCTTTCCCGCGTCGTCATGCAGTTCATTGGCCCAGAACGAGTGGCTGTCGCCGGACACCACGATCGGGCGCGCGCCCGCCGCGTCCAGCACGCGGTAGAGCCGCTCGCGGTCAACGGGATAGCCCTCCCACATGTCCAGCACGGTGGGCAGGCCGATGGCGGCGTTGTCCTCCATGGTCTGAAGCTGTTTGCTACGGTTCGCAGGAATGCCCGCATATTGCTCTGGCGTCAGCAGAGCCTTGGGGCTGAACGGGCGCATGCGGGCCATCACAACCTGATTGCCCAACACCTGCCAGGCGTGGCCCGCCTTGACCGATGCCTGCGCCTCGGCGCCGATCCAGGCCTCCTGCTTCGGGCTCATCATCCGTCGGGCCGGGTCGTCCAGCTTCTTCTGGAACGCCGCCACATCAGGCTTGCCATCCACCCAGGCCAGGTCGCGGGTCAGGCTCAGTTGCAGGTCGCGGGCGGTCAACCGGGTCTCAACCATGATCAGAGATGCCAGGTCGCCAAAATGGAACCGCCGCAGGCCAGCCTCAGCCAACCCCACGCCAGGCGCCGGATCGCGGATCGGCATCCACTCATAATAGGCCTTCAGCGCCACCGCCTTGCGGGCACTCCAGTCGCCTTCCGTGGAAACCTGGTGGTTCTGCGCACCCAGCATGTAGCTGTCGTTGGCGGTCTCATGGTCGTCCCAGGCCACGATCCAGGGCGCGCGGGCGTGCGCCGCCTGCAGCTGGGGATCGGCCTTGTACTGGGCATGCCGGCGGCGATAGTCCTCCAGGCTGACGATCTCGCGCGGCGGATCGTGCGGTCGCTCGGCGGCCACCGCAGAGTCCATGCCGTAGCTGCCGGGGCCGCCGTACTCATAGATGTAGTCGCCCAGGTGCAGGATCACATCGACCCGCTCCAGCTTCGCGATCGCCTCGTAGGCGTTGAAGTAGCCGTTCGGATAGAGGGTGCAGGAGGTGATCGCCATCACCACGTCCTTGGTCGACCCGGCGGGCAAAGTCATAGTGCGGCCCACCGGCGAGGTCGCGCCGCCAGCCTCGAAGGTAAAGGTATAGGCCCGGCCCGCGTCCAGGCCCGTCACGTCCGCCTTGACGGTGTAGTCGCGATCCGGACCGGTCTTGCCGGATCCCGACTTCGCACCGCCGGCCCGGCGATCTACCGGGTTCAGCTTCCACCGATAGGCGATCTCACCGCCCGGGGTTTCCGGTGTGATCCGGGTCCACAGCACCACGCGGTCCTGCAGCGGGTCGCCCGAGGCGACGCCGTGATTGAAGCTGATCTTGCCAACGGCGGCCTGCGCGACGGCAGGCGAGGCGGCCCCCAGGCCGATCAGGCCAAGGGCTTTACGACGGTCGATGTTCATGGGCGATTCTCCCCGCAGTCCGACGCCTCTTATGGCAGAACTATAACACAGGCATGCGACGGGCGCTGTCCAGCAACGAATGCCCCGCGCATTGCCAGGGCGGGGCAGTCCGCGCTAGGCCGGGTTATGAACGGTGAGCCGGACCCAGACGACCAGCCGACGACCCTGCTGCTGCTGACGATCACAACGGAAGAGGCCACGGGCCGGATTGACAAGCTGCTTGCGGCTGGCCTGCCGGAGTTGTCACGCGGTCGGGTCCAGGCTCTGATCGCCGAGGGCCGCGTCACGCGCGACGGGGGTGTGGTGCTGGACGGATCGGCCAGGGCCCTGCCCGGCGAATACCAACTGCAAATCCCGCCCCCCACGTCCGCCATCCCCCAGCCCGAGGATATCCCCCTCACCGTCCTCTACGAAGATGCCCACCTGATCGTCATCGACAAGCCGCCGGGCATCGCCATGCACCCGGCGCCGGGCAGCCAGACCGGCACCATCGTCAACGCCCTGTTGCACCACTGCGGGGCCAGCCTGTCCGGGATCGGCGGGGTGGCGCGGCCCGGCATCGTCCACCGGATCGACAAGGAAACCTCCGGCATCGTGGTCGCCGCCAAGACCGATGCCGCCCACCAGGGTCTGTCGGCGCTGTTCGCCGCGCACGACATCGAGCGGGTCTACGTGGCCTTCACGCGCGGCGCGCCCTGGCCCGCCAAGGGAACCATCGAGGGCAACATCGCCCGGTCTTCGCACGACCGCAAAAAGATGGCGCTGGTCAAGTCTGGTGGGCGTCACGCTATCACGCACTACAAGGTGATGGCGGCGTTCGGTCCGCAGGAAAAGCCTCTGGCCGCCCGCCTGGAATGCCGGCTGGAGACGGGTCGCACCCACCAGATCCGCGTCCACCTGGCCTCGCGCGGCACACCCTGCCTGGGCGACCCGGTCTATGGCTCCGGCGGCCCCGCAGCCCCCGTGCGCGCGGCCATGGATGAGGTCGGTCTGACCCGCCAGGCCCTGCACGCCGCCGTGCTGGGGTTTGTCCATCCGGTGACCGGCGAGACGCTCAGGTTCGAGAGCCCCTTGCCGGCGGATATGGCGCGGCTGGAGACGTTGCTGCACCAGCTCTGACATCACCGCCGACCCAGCTTCGCTATCGCTCAGCGGAGAAAGCCTGCCTTGAACGCGCCCATTTCGGGGATTATTTTCCCAACCCAGAAGTCGGATTTTCGGGTCGTTCCTCCCCGCGGCCTTCCGCCCGTGCAACTCGACACCTATCTTAAGGGTTAGAGGGGGCGAGAGGTCGAAGCGCGCAAACCGCGCATCGAGCCGGAAGTCCGCCAAAACGAGGGGATAAGACCATGGCCGCGAACGCGATCGCCGTGATGTCGCCGGAAGGCGGACTGAGCCGGTATCTGACGGAAATCCGCAAATTTCCCATGCTGGCCCGGGACGAGGAATTCATGCTGGCCAAGGCCTGGCAGGAACACGAAGACCCCAAGGCTGCGCACCGCATGGTCACCAGCCACCTGCGCCTGGTGGCCAAGATCGCCATGGGGTATCGCGGCTATGGCCTGCCCATCGGCGAGGTGATCTCCGAGGGCAACGTCGGCCTGATGCAGGCGGTCAAGAAGTTCGACCCGGATCGCGGTTTCCGCCTGGCCACCTACGCCATGTGGTGGATCCGCGCCTCGATCCAGGAATACATCCTGCGGTCATGGTCGCTGGTCAAGATGGGCACCACGGCGGCGCAGAAGAAGCTGTTCTTCAACCTGCGCAAGGTGAAGAGCGAGATCGCCGCCTTGCAGGAGGGGGACCTGCGCCCCGATCAGGTGACCACCATCGCCACCAAGCTGGGCGTGCTGGACGAGGAAGTGATTTCCATGAACCGGCGGCTGGCGGGCGGTGACGCCTCGCTGAACTCGCCGATGCGCGCCGATAGCGAGAGCGAGTGGCAGGACTGGCTGGTCGACGACAAGACCCCGAGCCAGGAAACCGTCGTCGCCGACGCCCAGGAAAACAGCGTCCGCATGGATCTGCTGGGCGCCGCCATGACCGAACTCACCGACCGCGAGCGCCACATCCTGACCGAACGCCGCTTGAAGGACGAGCCCACCACCCTGGAAGAGCTGGCCGGCCAGTACGGCGTCAGCCGCGAACGGGTCCGCCAGATCGAGGTCCGGGCGTTCGAGAAGCTGCAGAAGTCGATGCGGGCCGCAGCGGTAGAGAAGCGGCTGATCGAGGCTTAGGGGGCGGGCGGCCGGGAAGGTGCGTGCGGTGTTGGGGCCAGTTTGCCAGGCGTGGTGTTTCCGGCGTTTGTCACAAGCAGCTGTATAACCAGGGTACATCAAATGCGCGGACGTTCGACTGCGCGGACGATTTGGCGGAATCTTTTTCGTAGTAACTTATTGTTTTTATTTATGTTTAGTGCTTGATCTAGGATCTTTACCTCTTCCTGGAAGGTCGGGGCGGCTCACTCGCCGGTGAAAATCGGCGGGCGTTTCTCCACAAAGGCCGCGATGCCTTCGCGTCCGTCGCGGCGTCCCATGGCCGCGGTGATGGTGACGCCTTCCAGTTCGCCGGCTTGCTCCAGGGGCATGTCATAGCCGGAATAGATGATACGTTTGGCGTGACCCAGCGCCCATGATGGGCCGTTAGCAAGCTGGAGCGCCATGTCCGCCGTCACGTCATCGACCTGATCGTCGGGCACGACCCGGTTTACGAGGCCCCATTCTTCGGCCTCCTGGGCCGACAGAACGCGATTGGTCAGGGTCAGGTCCAGCATTCGCCGCAGCCCGATGTGGCGGGCCAGAAAATAGCTGGAGGTGCCGTCGGGTGTGACGCCCGCACGGGTGTAGGCCATGGTGAACTTGGCCGTCTCGCCACAGACCACGAGGTCAAAGGCGCTGACCATCGACAATCCGGCCCCGCCCGCGGCACCCCTGACGCCGGCGATGAACGGCTTGGGGGTCCGGTTCATCTTGTAGATCGCGCCATGGAAATCGATCAGCATGTCGGCGGCGGTCTGAGGGAGACCATCACCGGCAGCGTGGAACGCCTTCAAGTCGCCGCCCGCGCAGAATACCGACCCCTCGGCCGTCACCGAGACGGCCTTGACCGCATCGTCGAACTCGATGGCGAGCATGACGGCCCGCAGATCACGTGCGAGGTCCTGGTTCAGGGCGTTCGCGCCCTCTGGCCGCGCCAACCTGACATGGGCGACACCGTCGCGGACCTCATACTTGATCGCCGTGAGTTTCATGGTCGTTCCTCGAAAAGGCGCGGCCCCGTGCCAACGCCACAGGTTGGAAGTGTCAGGTGTGTGTCAGTCGCGACGCCAGTCGAACTGAACCTTGAGGCCGTTGGCAGGGCGCAGGGTAAAGCCGGCATCGAGCGTCACGGTTGCTTCGCCAGGGTCGGGTCGGACATGGGCTTGCCTTAGAACCGTCGCAATAACGGTCTGAATCTCAGTGAGCGCCAGGTGCATGCCGGCGCAGATGCGCGACCCTGCGCCGAAGGGCAG
>JANNFM010000580.1:0-5028 GCA_031379795.1 Alphaproteobacteria bacterium | reverse complement strand
TGGCTCGACTGGGCGTTCGCGTCCGTCGCCTCGGACCTTGTCGTCGCCTAGGCACCGCAATCAATCTCAATAGTTACCGGTCATCCCCGCGAAAGCGGGGACCCAGATCTCACCCACAACCCTGACAGGACCAGCTCGGCGCATTCAGCGCCCACCAAAGCGTCCTTCCATCTGGGTCCCCGCTTTCGCGGGGACGACCGGACAAAAAGAATGGAGACAAATATGCCCCGCGTCCTTATCGCTGACAGCCTCAGCCCCGCCGCCGTCGACATCTTCCGCCAGCGTGGCGTCGACGTGGACATCAAGACCGGCCTTTCGAAGGACGAACTGATCGCCGTGATCGGCGACTATGACGGCCTGGTCGTCCGTTCGGACACCAAGCCCAACAAGGACGTCATCGCCGCCGCAAAGAACCTCAAGGTCATCGGCCGCGCCGGCATCGGCGTCGACAATATCGACATCCCCGCCGCCACCGCCGCCGGGGTGGTGGTGATGAACACGCCTTTCGGCAACTCGATCACCACGGCCGAGCACGCCATCGCCATGATGTTCGCCCTGGCCCGCCAGATGCCCGCTGCCGACGCCTCCACCCAGGCCGGCAAGTGGGAGAAGAGCCGGTTCATGGGCGTTGAGCTGTACGCCAAGACCCTGGGCCTGATAGGCGCCGGCAACATCGGCGGGATCGTCGCCGATCGTGCCCTGGGCCTGAAGATGAAGGTGGTCGCCTATGACCCCTTCCTTTCGCCCGAACGCGCCGTGGAAATGGGCGTGGAGAAAGTCGAGCTCGAAGATCTGCTGGCCCGCGCCGATTTCATCACCCTGCACACGCCGCTCACCGACAAGACCCGCAACATCCTGTCGGCTGAGAATCTGGCCAAGGCCAAGAAGGGTGTGATGATCATCAACTGCGCCCGCGGTGGTCTGGTCGATGAGGCGGCCCTGCGCGCCGGACTGGAGAGCGGCCACATCGGCGGCGCCGGCTTTGACGTGTTCGTTCAGGAGCCGGCCAAGGAAAACGTGCTGTTCGGCGCGCCGAACTTCGTGGCCACGCCGCACCTGGGCGCCTCCACGAATGAGGCCCAGGAGAACGTCGCCCTGCAGGTTGCCGAGCAGATCAGCGACTATCTGCTGACAGGCGCCGTCACCAACGCCCTGAACAGCCCCTCGGTCACCGCCGAGGAAGCCCCGCGCCTGAAGCCCTTCGTTTCGCTGGCCGAGAAGCTGGGCTCGCTAGCCGGCCAGATGGTCGATTTCGGCGTCAAGGCCGTCGACATCGCCTTTGAAGGCGAAGTCTCCAAGCTCAACATCAAGCCGCTGTCCGCTGCGGCGCTCGCCGGCGTCCTGCGGCCGATGCTGGCCGAGATCAACATGGTCTCGGCGCCGGCCGTCGCGAAGGAGCGCGGGATCGTGTTCTCCGAGAGCCGTCAGGAAGATTCACCCATCTACGAAAGCCTGATGCGCATCACCGTGACCACCGAGAAGGGCAAGCGTTCCTTCGCCGGCACGGTTCAGGCGGGCGCGCCACGCGTGGTTGAGGTCAAGGGCATGGACCTGGATGCCCCGTTCTCACCGCGGATGCTTTACGTCAATAATCTGGACAAGCCGGGCTTCATCGGCGCGCTGGGCGGTCTGCTGGGCGAGGCGGGCGTCAACATCGCGACCTTCAACCTGGGCCGCATCGACGCGGGTGACGACGCCATCGCTATGGTCGGCATCGACCAGGCCCCGGACGCGAAGCTGCTGGCCAAGATCCAGGCCCTGCCGCACGTGAAAGAGGCCCGCGCGTTGGTGTTCTGAGGGAGTCGATGTCCGGGTTATGGCAACGGCTTCAGCGATCCTGCGAGCCGTGCCAGACCCGGACGATCTCGACGGTGTCTCCGGCAATTCTGTAGACGATTATGTATGGCCAGATCAGCGTCAGCTCACGCGTTCCGGCCACAAGCCCTGGTCGGCCGCGCTCGGGGAGGTGCTCGAGACTGTCGCAAGCTGCCACGATCTGGACGGTGACGCGCGAGGCTGCGGCTGGATTCTGCTCGCCGATGTAGGCGCGGATCGCGCGCAGGTCAGCCAGCGCATCTCGCGAGAAATCTATGGGCATTCGGGGGGTGATTTTTCCCGATCTGTGCCCCACGACAACAGCCAGTCCCGAACGTCGTCGTAAGGGAGTTTTCGACCCTCAGCGAGGGAGCGCAAGCCGTCTTCAACGGCCTTTACATAGGCGTCGGTGTCGTCTGCCTCGGAGCTGGAGCGCGCGATGGCCATGACAGAACATAGCACAGCATTAGTGTCTTGCGCGCGGAACTTCGGCCGCGGTTTGGCC
The DNA here is from genome assembly GCA_031379795.1 of Alphaproteobacteria bacterium. GTDB lineage: Bacteria > Pseudomonadota > Alphaproteobacteria > Caulobacterales > Caulobacteraceae > Phenylobacterium. The sequence continues at coordinate 2,708 of JANNFM010000580.1, read as the reverse complement.
GAGGCCTGGCGCTACTTCGGCCTCGACGCCTTCTCGGCAAGCCCCGACGTCCCCTCGCGGGCCTCCAGGCGCTCAGCCACCTCGTCCAGGCTCACCCCGGCGGCGGCGATCAGCACCAGCCAGTGGTAGATCAGGTCGGCGCTCTCAGCCGTGAGCGCGTCGCGGTCGCCCTGGGCGGCAGCGATGACGGTCTCGACCGCCTCCTCGCCCAGCTTCTTGGCGGCGCGATCCATGTCGCCCAGCAGTTGGGCGGTATAGGAGGTGGAGGCGTCGGCGCCCTTGCGGCTTTCGATGGTGGCGGCCAGGCGCTCAATCACTTGCGTAAAGCGCGTCATGCGGCTTGTTCCGTCAGTCGAACCGGGACGCCGGCTGTGGACATGGCGCGCTTCGCCTCGCCAATGCTGACCTCGCCGAAGTGGAAAATCGAGGCGGCCAGCACGGCATCGGCGCCCGCTTGAACGGCTTCTACAAGATGGCGCGTGTTGCCCGCGCCGCCGGACGCGATCACCGGCACGCTGACCGCCGAGCTGACCTTGCGGACCAGCTCCAGATCGTAGCCCGTCTTGGCGCCGTCGCGGTCCATGGATGTCAGCAGGATTTCACCGGCCCCACGTCTCACTGCGTCTACCGCGTAGGCCACCACGTCCAGCCCCGTCGGAGTGCGGCCGCCATAGGTGTAGACTTCCCAGCCGTCGTTGCGACCGCCCGAACCCGCCCGCACAGCTCCATGCTTCGCGTCGATGGCCACGACCACGGCCTGGCTGCCGAAGGCATCGGCGCAGGCACTGATCAGATCGTGGTTCTCCACCGCTGCGGTGTTGACGGCGATCTTGTCAGCCCCGGCCAGCAATAGCCGCCGCGCATCCCCCACCGACCGGATCCCACCGCCCACCGACAGCGGCATGAAACAGACGTCCGCCGTGCGCGCCACCACATCCAGGATCGTGCCCCGGTTCTCGTGGCTGGCGGTGATGTCCAGGAACATCAGCTCGTCGGCGCCCGCCGCGTCGTAGGCGCGCGCTTGCTCGACGGGATCACCCGCGTCACGCAACGACACAAACTGCACGCCCTTCACCACCCGCCCGTCCTTGACATCAAGACAGGGGATCAGGCGAACCCGGAGCGTCACGCCGCGATCCCCAGCGCTTCGGCCGGATTGATCGCGCCGTTGTAGAGCGCGCGCCCCAGCACGGCACCGGCCACCGGCACGCCCTTGCGCGCCTTCAGCTTGACGATGTCGTCCACGGTCGCCAGGCCACCGGCAGCGATCACCGGGATCGAGACCGCGTCCGCCATCGCGCCAAACGCTTCCACGTCAAAGCCCATGACCGTGCCATCGCGGTCAATGTCGGTGACGATCAGGGCAGCGACCCCGGCGTCCTCGAAGCGTCTGGCCACGGTGATGGCGTCGAGGTCACTATCCGCTGTCCAGCCCTCAACGGCGACCTTGCCCTTGCGGACATCGACGCTGACCGCGATCTGCTCGGGCCACAGCTTGGCGGCATCCAGCACGATCTTCGGGTCCTTGACGGCCACGGTGCCCAGGATGATGCGGCTGACACCGGCCTCAACCCAACGCTCGATATCGGCCAGGGTGCGGATGCCGCCGCCAAGCTGCACCGGCACCGAGACAGCATGAAGGATCGCCTCGACGCCCGGCGCATTGACCGCCTTGCCCTGCACCGCGCCGTTCAGGTCCACCACGTGAATCCAGTGGAACCCGGCCTCGACGAACGTCCGCGCCTGGGCGGCCGGCTCGGTGTTGAACACGGTGGCGGTGGACAGGTCGCCGTGCAGGACGCGGACGCACTGTCCGTCTTTGAGATCAATGGCCGGATACAGGATCACGGGCGCCACTCCAGAAAGTCGGCCAGAAGCCTGAGCCCGGCAGATTGCGATTTTTCGGGGTGAAATTGCACCCCGGCGATATTGCCCCGCGCGACCGCTGCAGGGAAGCGTCCGCCGTGATCCACCCAGGCGGCGACATCGGCGTCGTCGGAGGGGAACATGGCGAAGGAATGGGTGAAGTAGACCGGCGCGCCGGCCCTTAGACCAGACAGAACGGGCAGATCGGTGACATCCAGCAGATTATTCCAACCCATGTGCGGAATTTTCAGGTGCGGATCGGCGGGCTCGATCTTGCGGACATCGCCGTCAATCCAGCCCAGGCCCGGTGTCACGCCGAACTCCAGCCCACGCGAAGCCATCAACTGCAGGCCGACGCAGATTCCCAGAAAAGGGACGCTGCGATCATGCACAGCGTGGTTCATGGCCTCGATCACGCCTTCACGCTCGCTGAGCGCCGCCATGCAGGCGGCAAAAGCACCCACGCCCGGCAGCACGATCCGGTCGGCGCTGGCGACAACAGCGGGATCATTCGTCACGACAATATCCGCGCGACCGTCGGCGGCACGAACAAGCGCCTTTTCGGCCGAGCGAAGGTTGCCCGACCCGTAATCGATCAGGGCGACACTCTGCATAGGGATTTCCTAGAGCGCGCCGAAGAGACAGGCGTGATGGCGTAGTCTCTCCTCCCCCGTCGGGGGAGGGGGACCGGGGAACGCGGTGGAGGGGGCTTGCCACACCCCGGGTCTTGATCCGCCCTGGCGCTCATCGGAGCCAGGATCACTGCCTACCGCAGCACAGGATTGAGGACGAGCGGCAGAGATTGGCGCGCGGCCAAGCCCCCTCCACCCCGCTTCGCGCGG
>JANNFM010000557.1:0-2504 GCA_031379795.1 Alphaproteobacteria bacterium | reverse complement strand
GGCGCTTCGATGATGTCGCGCGTGGTGCCAGGTGTCGCCGTGACGATGGCGGCATCGCGGCGGACCAGCATGTTCAGCAGCGTGCTCTTGCCCGAATTGGGCGCCCCGATCAGGGCAATGCGGAAGCCCTCCCGGACCCGTTCGCCGCGCGCAGTGTCGGCCACGGCGGCGTCCAGTTCCGCGATCAGGGCTTCCAGGCCCGGCCGGGCCCGGCGCGACACGTCGGCGGGCACATCTTCGTCCGGGAAGTCGACGGCCGCCTCGTACATCGCCAGCGCCTGTGTCAGCGCATCGGTCCACCGCGCCTGCACGTCAGAAAGCCGGCCGCCCAGCTGATCCAGCGCCTGTCGCTGTTGGGCGACCGTCTCGGCGTCGATCAGGTCGGCGACCCCTTCCGCCTGGGCCAGGTCCAGCTTGCCATTCTCAAACGCGCGCCGGGTAAACTCGCCGGGCTCGGCCAGCCGCAGACCCAAGGCGTTCAGTTCATTCAGCAGCGCGCTGACCACCGCCGCGCCGCCGTGCACGTGAAACTCTGCGACATCCTCGCCGGTGTAGCTGTCGGGCCTCTGAAAATAGAGCACCAGCGCGCGGTCCATTGGCGCGCCGTCCGTGGAGCGCAGGGTCTTCAGGCTGGCGTGGCGCACCTTGGGCACGCCCCCGGCCACTGCCCGCAACGCGGCTTGCGTTCCCGGGCCTGATATCCGCACCACCGCCACAGCGGCCCGGCCCGCAGCCGTGGCCGGCGCGTAGATCGTGTCGGTCATTTTTTGGTGGCGGCTTCCATGAACTTGCGGAACTGCTCCTGGGCGCCCGTGCCGAAGCTCATCCAGTTCTTCATGAAGTCCTCGGGGTTCAGCAGATTGATATTGGCATCCACCCGCTTGCTCATCTCGCTGACGAGATGGTCGTTGAGTGCGCTGACATCTGGCAACCCCATGAACCGCCTGGCTTCCTCCGGTGTGCAGTCCACCTCTACGGTCATCTTCATGGCATTCGGCCTCTCTCTAGTGATGCCCCTTCTCAGGGCTACGATCACAGGCAAACCAACTCCAAAATCCCCGTCATCCCGGCCGCAGGCCTGCGGTTGCAGGCCGGAGAGCCGGGACCCAGAGTCAGGCGCAAGGCACTGGGTCCCGGATCTACCGCCCGCCGCCGCGGGCGTCCGTCCGGGATGACACCGTTCAGTACAGCAGTTGGACCAAATTACCTTCACTGGATATGCACGCGCCTTGGCCATCTAGGCTAGTCGCCGCGCGTCCGGCAGGCCAAGATCACAGCGAAACCCTGTCTGAAGGAAGAGTGTTCCATGCGCGCCATCCATTTTGACCGCACCGGCGGCCCTGAAGTGCTCGAGCTCGTCGAGATCGATACGCCGACGCCAGGACCCGGCCAGATCCTGATCCGCCACGAGGCGATCGGAATCAACTTCATCGAGACCTACCAGCGCACGGGCCTTTATCCCGTAAAGCTTCCGGCGATCCCGGGCGGTGAGGCGGCGGGCGTCGTAGAGGCGGTGGGCGACGGCGTGACGCGGGTCAAGGTCGGCGACCGGGTGGCCACCATGGGCTCCAGCGGGGCCTACGCCGAGGCCAGCATCGTCCGCGCCGACCGGGCCGTAATCATCCCCGACGCGATCACCACCAAAGTCGCCGCCGCCATCCTGCTGAAGGGCATGACCACCGAGGCGCTCGTTCGCCGCACCTATCCGGTCAAGGCAGGCGAGACCGTGCTGGTGCACGCCGCGGTCGGCGGGGTCGGCCAGATCATGACCCAGTGGCTGAAGGCCATAGGCGCGACGGTCATCGCCACCGTCGGCTCAGAGGCCAAGGCCGAAAGGGCCCGCGCGCTCGGGGCCGACCACGTGATCCTCTACCGTGAACAGGACGTCGCCGCCGAGGTTCGCCGCATCACCGGCGGCGTTGGCGTGCCGGTAGCCTACGACTCGGTGGGCAAGGACACCTTCGAAGGCACTCTCGCGAGCCTGGCGCGCCGGGGCCTGTTCGTCAGCTTCGGCAACGCGTCCGGCGCCGCGCCACCGTTCGCGCCGGGCCGCCTCGCCGCCGCGGGCTCGGTCTATCTGACCCGCCCGACCCTGGGCGACTACGTGGTCACGGTCGAGGAACTCGACGAAAGCGCCGGACGGGTGTTCGACATGGTCACATCCGGCAAGATCGACATCGAAATCGGCCAGACCTTTGCTTTGGCTGACGCACGCAAGGCCCATGAGGCTCTGGAAAGCCGGGTCACGGTGGGCGCGAGTTTGCTGATTCCGTGAGGTGAGCGTTACGGCAGCGCCCCCTCCACCACTTCGTGGTCCCCCTCCCCCGTTGGCACGGGTGAGGAACCTGGGCACCTCTGTTCCTCCCCCGATTTCGGGCTATCGGATTCACACATCTCCGAAACCGGATATATATCAACATGTTGGGTGCGCGGCCTTCTCCCCTTGTGGGAGAAGGTGGCCTGCGTAGCAGGTCGGATGAGGGGTTGATTCCTCTCACAGAATA
>JANNFM010000245.1:0-4132 GCA_031379795.1 Alphaproteobacteria bacterium | reverse complement strand
TCAAGGTCGTGCCGCGCGGCGCCGGAACTTCGCTGTCGGGCGGTGCGCTGCCGCTGGCGGACAGTGTCGTGGTGGGGCTGTCGAAGTTCAACCGGGTGCTGGAGGTGGACTATCCCAACCGCTGCGCCGTGGTGCAGCCGGGGGTGACCAATCTGGCGATCACCGGGGCGGTCGAGGCGGAGGGGTTCTACTATGCGCCCGACCCCTCCAGTCAGATCGCCTGCACCATCGGCGGCAATGTGGCCGAGAATTCGGGCGGGGTGCATTGCCTGAAGTATGGCCTGACCACCAACAATCTGCTGGGCTGTGAACTGGTGCTGATGAGCGGCGAGATCGTGCGTCTGGGTGGCAAGGCAATGGACGCCGACGGCTATGACCTGCTGGGACTGGTGACCGGCTCTGAGGGCCTGCTGGGGATCGTCACCGAGGTGACGGTGCGGATCCTGCCGAAGCCCGAGACGGCCAAGGCCATGCTGCTGGGATTCGACTCGGTCGAGGCGGCGGGCGGGCTGGTGGGCGACATCATCGCCGCCGGTGTTATCCCGGCGGGTCTGGAGATGATGGACAATCCGGCGATCCGGGCGGCGGAGGCGTTTGTGGGCGTGGGCTATCCCGTCGACTGCGCGGCCCTGTTGATCGTCGAGCTGGATGGGCCCGAGGCCGAATGCGACGAACTGACAGGCCAGATCCGGGCGCTGGCCACAGCGCGCGACGTCGTGTTCGAACGGGTTTCGCAGACCGAGGTCGAACGCCTGGCCTTCTGGGCGGGTCGCAAGGCGGCGTTTCCCGCCGTGGGCCGGATCGCGCCGGACTATTTCTGCATGGACGGCACCATCCCTCGCGGCAAACTGGCGCAGGTGCTGACCCGGATCACCGAACTGAGCGCGCAGTATGGACTGGGGGTGGCCAACGTCTTTCACGCCGGCGATGGCAACCTGCATCCGCTGATCCTCTACGACGTCGATATCCCCGGCGATCTTGAAAAGGCCGAAGCGTTCGGGGCCGACATCCTGAAACTGTGCGTCGCGGTGGGCGGCGTGCTGACCGGCGAGCACGGCGTCGGCGTCGAGAAACGCGACCTGATGGGCGAGATGTTCGACGAGACGGATCTGGCCTGTCAGCAGCGGGTGAAGTGCGCCTTCGATCCCGGCCTGCTGCTCAACCCCGGCAAGGTGTTTCCGGTGCTGCATCGCTGCGCAGAGCTGGGACGCGTGCATGTGCATCGCGGGAAGCTGGCCTTCCCGGACCTGCCGCGGTTCTGATGCGAGACGTACCGATCCGTACCATATACCCGGCGACACCCGATGAGGTGGCCCTCGCCGTGGCCGAGGCGGGGGCCACGGGGCAGCACATCGAGGTGATCGGTGGCGGCACCAAACGCGCGGTCGGGACCCTGGGTGCGGTCGATCTGGTCATCTCGACGGCAGGTCTGAACCGGGTGATCGACTACGCGCCGGACGAGCTGGTGCTGACGGCCCAGCCCGGCGTGCGGATCGCCGATCTCGAAACCCTGGTCGCCGGGCGTGGTCAGATGCTGGCGTTCGAGCCACCGCACCTCACCGGGCTGCTGAGTGCGGCGGGCGAACCCACCCTTGGCGGCGTGCTGGCGGCCAACCTGTCCGGCCCCCGGCGACTGCGTGCCGGGGCCGCACGAGACCACTTTCTGGGGTTTGAGGCCGTGTCCGGACGCGGCGAGGTGTTCAAGGCCGGTGGCAAGGTCGTCAAGAACGTTACCGGCTACGATCTGATGAAGCTGATGGCCGGGTCGTGGGGCACGCTGGCGATCCTGACCGAAGTCACCATCAAGGTGTTGCCCGCCCCGCGCACTGAAACCACGCTGATGCTGTTCGGCCTGACCGATGCAGGGGCGGTGGAGGCCATGGGTGTGGCGATGAACGGCCCGTTCGACGTGTCCGGCGCAGCCCACCTTCCGGCGTTCGCGGCTGGGGCCGCGCCGCTGAAGGCCGCGATGGCGGTGACAGCGCTGCGGCTCGACGGGTTTGCAGCCTCGGTGGCGTCGCGGATCGAGGCGCTGGCCGCCGCCCTGAAATCCTTCGGGCGGATCGAGCAACTGGACGCCGCGCACAGCCGTGAGTTCTGGGTCCAGATCCGCGAGGTCGAGGCGTTGGCCAACGATCCGCGACCGCTCTGGCGGCTGTCTCTGCCCCCGGCCTCCGGATGGCGCGCACCCGAGCAGCTTCCGGGCGACGCGCTCTATGACTGGGCGGGCGGACAGGTGTGGCTGAGGTCCGAGGCTCCGGCGGACCGTGTCAGGGCCGTCGTCGCAAACCTGGGCGGACACGCGCTATGCCTGACGGGCGGCGAAGCCTTCACCGCCCGGAGCGGGGCGCTTGGGGCGCTGCAGGCGCGGGTCAAGGCGGCATTTGATCCCTTGGGCGTGCTCAATCCCGGCCGCATGGAGGGGCGCGGATGAGAACGTCGTTCACCCCGGCGCAACTGGCCGATCCCGAGACGGCGGCTTCGGCCACGGCGATCCGCAAGTGCGTCCATTGCGGCTTTTGCACCGCGACCTGCCCCACCTATGTGCTGCTCGGCGATGAGCGCGACAGCCCCCGCGGACGCATCGAGCTGATCAAGGCGATGCTGGAGGACGGCGGGCCGCCACCGGCCAGCACCGTCACCCACGTGGACCGCTGCCTGTCGTGCCTGGCCTGCACGACGACGTGCCCATCGGGCGTCGACTATGCCCAGCTGATCGACCACGCCCGCACCCACATCGAGACCCACCATGTGCGGCCCTGGCCGGACCGGCTGCTGCGTGCGGTGCTGGCCGGGGTGCTGACGCGACCGGAGCGGTTGCGGGTGGCGCTGGGCATCGGGCGACTTGCAAGGCCGCTTGAGCCTCTCCTCGCGCGGGTCGGCCCGAGACCCTTGGCCGCCATGCTCAGGCTTCTCCCCTCCGCCAGTATCCGCCGCAGTCACAACTCCTCCGATGCCACGATGAATCAACAGACTGCCCGCGATGCCCTTCTCCCCTTGTGGGAGAAGGTGGCCTCCGCAGGAGGTCGGATGAGGGGTCGATCACCCTTTCCCTACGGATCCTTGTTTCAAGATGCGCAATCGCCGCGCGACCCCTCATCCGAGCCGCGTTCGCGGCCCACCTTCTCCCACAAGGGGAGAAGGACGGCGCCAGGGCCGTCAGCTCTTGATGAGCAACACGGACTCATGAAGTCGAGGGGCCGCGTGATCCTGCTTCAGGGCTGCGTTGAGCCGGTGATGGCGCCGGAGATCCGCGAAGCGGCGACCCGATTGCTCAATCGGGCAGGTTTTGACGTGGTGCTGGCTGAGGACGAGGTCTGCTGCGGCGCGCTCTCCGAGCACCTGGGCCGCGCCGATGAAGCGAAAGCCATGGCGCAGACCAACCTCGCGGCCTGGGCGCGCGCCGGGACGGTCGACGCGATCATCACCACGGCGGCCGGCTGCGGCACGATGCTGAAGTCGTACCGGCGGGTCGTCGGTGAGGCTGTGCCGGCCAAGGACATTCTGGAGTTCATCGGCGAGGTCGGGCTGCCGCCTGTCACCGCACCCTCGGGACTGGCTGTGGCCTATCACGCCGCCTGCTCGCTTCAGCATGGCCAACAGATCAAGACCGGTCCGCCGGCGCTGCTGGCGGAGGCCGGGTTCGAGGTGCGGATGGCGGCGGAAGGCCACCTCTGCTGCGGATCAGCCGGCGTCTACAACATCCTGCAGCCCGAGCTGGCGACCCGGCTGCGCGACCGCAAGGCCGCCAATATCAACCGCACCGGCGCGGTCGTCGTGGCTGCGGGAAACGTCGGCTGCATGGCCCAGCTGGCGCCGGTGCTGGATGCGCCGGTGCTTCATCCCGTGGAGCTGCTGGACTGGGCGACGGGCGGGCCGAAGCCGGCGGCGCTTTCGGGCTTGTCCGATGCCTCTGAAGTCTCCAATGGCGGCGCTTCATTGTCGCCGGTCATCTGATGGAAGGGGCGATCAGTTACTTCTTCGTCTACTTCTTCGTCGTCATCCTCGTCTCGGCAGTCGGCCCCGTCGTCGTATGCTGGCTAGGCTGGATGATCGCACGACATTGGGCGCCAAGATCGGTTCGGGACCACCTGAAGTCTTTCCCAGTCCTGTCGGTGCTGGTCGCGGCCTC
>JANNFM010000529.1:0-6698 GCA_031379795.1 Alphaproteobacteria bacterium | reverse complement strand
GCACCTCGACGAACTGGCCCTCGCCCGTCCGCGCGCGGTGCAGCAGGGCTGCTGTGACCGCCTGCGAGAAGTACAGGCCCGAGACCTTGTCGGCCACCAGGGTCGGCAGGATGCGCGGGACCGGATTGCCATCGGAGCGCGGCAGGATGTCGGCCATGCCCGAGGCCGACTGGATCAGGTCGTCGTAGGCCGGCTCGCCCGCATAGGGCCCGTCCGAGCCATAACCGGCGGCATGCACATAGATGATGTCCGGCTTGATGGCGGCCACGTCCTCATAGCTGAGGCCCAGCCGGGTCATGCCGTCATAGCGCACCGAGGTGGCCAGCACGTCGCAACTGCGGATCAGCTTGGCCAGCGCCTTCTTGCCCGGCTCTGATTTCATGTTGAGCAGGATGGAGCGCTTGTTGCGATTGATGGTCAGGAAAATCGGGCCCATGCCGCGCGGCGCGCCTTCGGGCAGGTGACCGGCCCAGCGCATGATGTCGCCGCCATCGCCGCGACCGGAGCCGGGGTCCTCGACCTTGATCACGTCGGCACCCTGATCGGCGAGGATCTGGGTGCCGTAGGCCCCGTTGACCACGCTGGTCAGGTCCAGGATGCGGATGCCGCTGAGCGGGCCGGTCGGTTTCTCGGCCAGAGTCCGGGTTGTCGCCACGTCATGCCTCCCCTGATATCGTCGTGTGGTTATAAGAGCTCTCTACAACAACAAATGCCGCCCCGGGGGAAGCCAATGGACTTCGAAGTCGCCGAAGAGCACCGGATGCTCAAGGACCTGGTGCAGAAGTTCGTCCGCGACGAGCTGATGCCGCTGGAAGCCGCCGTGATGGCCAGCGAGGCCGAGGGGCGGGGTCTGGGGATCGGCGCAGCGGAACACGCGCGCCTCGACGCCCGGGCACACGAGCTGGGCCTGTTCGGCCTGGATGCGCCGGAAGACGTGGGGGGCTCGGACCTGCCGATGCTGGCCATGGTTGGTGTCGAGGAGGAGATGGGTCGCTGCATCACCCCCTACACCCTGCCGCCAGACAGCCCGAACCTGCGGATGCTGATGGCCACAGTGAATGATCGCCAGCGCGACGCCTATCTGGCGCCTTACGTGGCGGGCAAGACGATCTCGGCCATCGGGATTTCTGAACCGGGCGCGGGGTCGGACCCGGCGGGCATGACCACCCATGCGGTGCGGGACGGCGACGACTGGGTGATCAACGGCCGGAAAATCTGGATCACACGCGCCGCAGAAGCCGACTTCACCATCCTGATGGCCGTCACAGACAAGGTGAAGGGCGCGCGCGGGGGCATGTCCGCGTTCCTGGTGGACAAGGGCACGCCGGGGTTCAATATCCTGCGGCGCATCCCGATGCTGGGCGGTCAGTACAGCTACGAGATCGCCCTGGAGGACTGCCGGGTCGAGGGCTGGAAACTACTGGGTCAGGAGGGGTCCGGGTTCGCGCCGATGCAGGTGCGGCTGGGCACCCGGCGCATCCAGATGGCGGCCTGGTCGGTGGGCATGGCCCAGCGGGCGCTGGACATGGTCATCGAGTATGCCCCGCAGCGGAAAACCTTCGGACTGCCGCTGTCGGAACGTCAGGCGATCCAGTTCTGGGTGGCCGAGGCGGCGACCAAGATCCACGCCGCGCGGCTGATGACCTATGACTGCGCCTGGAAGCAGGACAACGGCCGCGATGTGCGCTCCGAGATCAGCATGATCAAATGGTTCGCCACCGAGATGGCCTATGAGACGGTCGACCGCGCCATGCAGGCGTTTGGCGCCATGGGCATGACCAAGGAACTGCCCCTGCAACTGATGCAGGCCAAGCTCCGGACGATGAGAATCTATGACGGCCCCACCGAAGTGCATAAGTGGGTGGTGGCCAGAAACCTGTTGGGGACGGGACGATGAAAAGCACCTGGGGCGAAAACGTAACGGCGGCCATCGACGGCCATGTGGCGGTGGTGACCTTTGACCGCCCGGCCAACAACCACGTGTCGGTGGACATGATGAGTGCGCTGGCCGACTGCATGGAAGCCGTCGATGCGGGACGTCAGGCCCGCGCCATCGTGCTGCAGGCGGCGGGCAAGAACTTCTGCGCCGGGGCCGATTTCACCACGCCGGGCGACAGCGTGGCCGGGGGCATGGGCGGGATTTCGGCGCTGTACGAACAGGCTGTGCGGCTGTTCTCCATCGAGACCACCATCGTGGCGGCGGTCCAGGGCGCGGCGGTGGGCGCGGGGCTGGGGTTGGCCATGGTGGCGGATTTCCGCGTTGCCGCGCCGGACGCCAAGTTCGCCGCGAACTTCGTCAAGCTGGGCTTTCACCCGGGCTTTGGCCTGACGCACACCCTGCCGCGCGTGATCGGGGCGCATCGGGCCTCGCTGATGTTCCTGAGCGGTCGTCGGGTGAAGGCCGACGAAGGCAAGCCCTGGGGTCTGGTGGACGAGGTCGTGCCGCTGGAGGACCTGCGCGAAGGCGCCCTGCGGCTGGCCGCGGAAATCGCCGACAACGCGCCGCTGGCGTTGCTGGCCACCCGCCGGACCATGCGCGGCGAACTGGCGGCGGCGGTTCGCGCCCAGACCGGGCACGAGCACATCCAGCAGACTGCCTTGCGGGCGACCGATGATTTCGCGGAGGGGGTCAAGTCGGTGGCCGAACGCCGGAGTGGCGACTTCGCCTGGAAATAGCCGCTATCGGGAACCTCCCAGCGTTATGCGCACCAAATCGGGTTGTTCGGCGATCACCGTCAGATAGGCCAGCATGGCGCTGTCGGCGCGGCGGCGGCCTTGTTCCAGGTCGCGCAGGCGGCCCAGGTTGATGTGAAAGGTCCTGGCGAAGGCTGCCTGGCTGAGGCCAGTGTAGCTGCGCACGGCGCGCACGCGTCGCCCGACGTCCAGGCGCTCCAGCTCGGCGGGCGTCAGCGGAGGATTGTCACCGTCGTCGGCTGCGGCCGCCGTCAGATCGGCGTCGGATTGCGCCTCCAGCCGCGCCGCCTGCGTCGGGGTCAGTTGCGGGAGCGCTTCAGGGTTGAGCGTGTAACGGGCCATAGCGTTGCGCCTCCTTGGCGTTGCAGCGTCGCGCCGAGATCAGCCGAATGCGGCCCACCCGTCGGACATAGACCACCGAAAAGAGTCGTCCTTCGATAGCGCCCACGACCTTGCGGCGGGTCTCGCCATCGGCTGTTCGGCTGACATCGAAGTCGACGGATCTGTCATCGAGGAACACGCGCGCCGCATAGCTGAACGGGACGCCGTGCTTGGCGAGATTGCTACTCGCCTTGGCGTCATCCCACTCAAATTCGGCGCGTGAGGTCACGATGAACTCTACGGCGTTCCCGCAGTGATGTCTACGGCGTTCCCGTAGTTATTCGGTTCGCGAGGATGTCGCGAAATCCTGCAACAGGATACGCGATCCCGACCGTTGCCGGGGAATGCAGGCGCCCCCTAAAGCCGCTCCATCTGTCCCAGTTTCCGCGCCGCGCCAATGATCGCCGGGTAGGGGTGGACAACCAGATAGGTCGGGATAGCGCGGACGTAGTCGGATAACCGGCCCTTGTCCTCAAACCGCGCGCGGAACGTCCCCTTGGCCAGCCGGTCGGCGATGCGGGGCGCGATGCCGCCGGAGACATAGACCCCGCCGCGTGCGCCAAAGGTCAGGGCCAGGTTACCGGCCACGCCGCCCAGGATGCCGCAGAACCGGTCCAGCGCCTCGGCAGCCAGCAGGTCGCCCACCAGACCCTCGGTGGTGACGGCCATCTCGTCGGCCAAGGCGGCGGGCTTTCCCTGCATGTCCGCCAGCGCGCAGTAGAGATCGTAGAGCCCTTGGCCAGACAGCACGCGCTCGATCGAGACCCGGCCGTGCCGCGCCTGCAGGCGGCGCCAGACCTCGACCTCGACCTCGTCGCAGGGGGCGAACCCGGCGTGGCCGCCTTCGGTGGAGATGGTGATGTCGCCGCGCTCGCTGCGGGCCAGGGCCGCCACGCCAAAGCCGGTCCCGGCCCCCAGGGCGACCACCGGGCAATGGTGGCTGCGGGAGACGGCGGGGCCCAGTTGCCGCAGGTCCGGCCCGTCCAGCTGCGGGCAGCCCAGTGCCTGTGCGGCGAAGTCATTGATCAGCGAAATGGCTTCAAATTCGAACTGGGCCACCAGGTCGCCTTCGGAGACCACCCAGTGCAGGTTGGTGAACTCGATCTCGCCGTCCAGCACCGGCCCGGCCACGGCAATCACGGCGCGGGGCGGGCACTTCTTTCCGGCGGTGGTGTCGATGTATTCGGCGATGACATCGGCCAGGCTTGCATACTGTCGGCAGGTAAAGATGCGAGGGTGGCGGACGTGGCCCTGCGCGTCGACCAGGGCAAAGCGGGCGTTGGTGCCGCCCACGTCGCCGACCAGGCCAACCCATTGCGATTTCATCAGGCGTCCTCGAACAGCGCACACGCGCCTGTGTCGGCCGGACCCGCCGCGCGGCGCATCCAGCCAAAGAGTTCGCGCCCATACCCGGAACCCGCGCACGGCGCTACCGCGCGTTGACGCTGCATCAGTTCGCGGGGGTCGACGTGGATGTCGAGGGTGCCGGTTTCCGCATCGAGTCTGAGGATGTCGCCGTTCTGGACGTAGGCCAGGGGTCCGCCGGTCGCCGCCTCCGGGGTCATGTGGATGGCGGCGGGCACCTTGCCGCTGGCGCCCGACATGCGGCCATCGGTGACCAGGGCCACCTTGAACCCCTTGTCCAGTTGCACACCCAGCGGCGGCGACAGGGAATGGAGTTCCGGCATGCCATTGGCGCGGGGCCCCTGGAAGCGGACCACGGCGATGAAGTCGCGATTGAGCTCGCCGCGCCCGTGGGCGGCCAGCAGGTCGTCCTGATCATCGAACACCAGGGCCGGCGCCTCGATGATCCGGTGCTCGGGCTTGACGGCAGAGGTCTTGATGACGCCTCGGCCCAGCGGCCCGGTCAGCAGGCGCATGCCGCCCTCGGCCTGGAACGGGTCGTCTGCGGGGCGCAGGATGTCGCGGTTGAGACTGGCCGTGGGGCCGTCGCGCCAGACCAGCTGGCCGCTGTCGAGGAACGGCTCCTGTGTGTAGCGGCGAAGACCTGCGCCCGCGACGGTGCGTACGTCGTCATGGACCAGGCCCGCGTCCAGCAGGGTGCGGGTGACAAAGCTCATGCCGCCCGCGGCATGGAACGCGTTCACGTCCTCCGAGCCGTTCGGATAAACCCGGGCGATCAGCGGCGTCACGCGGCTCAAGTCGTCGAAGTCTTCCCAGGTGACCAGGATCCCGGCGGCCCGCGCCATCGCCAGGATGTGCAGGGTGTGATTGGTCGAGCCGCCCGTGGCCATCAAGCCCGCGACGGCGTTGACAATACTCCTGGCGTCCACCACGGCGGCGAACGGCGTGTAGTCATTGCCGCCATCCCGGATCGCCACGGCGCGTTTGGGCGCGGCGGCGGTCAGGGCATCACGCAGCGGTGTGTTGGGCGAGACGAAGGCCGCGCCGGGCAGATGCAGGCCGGTCAGCTCCATCATCATCTGGTTGGTGTTGGCGGTGCCGTAGAAGGTGCAGGTGCCGGGGCCGTGGTAGGATTTCATCTCTGAATCCAGCAGCTCGTCGCGGGTGGCCTTGCCCTCGGCGTAGAGGGCGCGCGTGCGGGCCTTCTCGGCGTTGGAGATGCCCGAGGTCATCGGACCCGACGGCACGAAGATCGCTGGCAGATGCCCGAAGGCGGCGGCCCCGATGAACAGTCCGGGCACAATCTTGTCGCAGATGCCCAGCAGCACCGAGGCGTCAAAGGCGTCGTGGGTCAGCGCCACCGCCGTGGCCATGGCGATCACGTCGCGGGAGAACAGCGAGAGTTCCATGCCGGGTCGTCCCTGCGTCACCCCATCACACATGGCGGGCACGCCACCTGCGTACTGGGCCGTGGCGCCGACCTCGCGGGCCGCCTGGCGCAGGATATCGGGGAACCGCTCATAGGGCTGATGGGCCGAGAGCATGTCGTTGTAGGCCGAGACGATGGCGATATTGGGCGCGGTGGGATTGCGCATCTGCTGCTTGTCGCCGTCGGGCGAGGCGGCGAAGGCGTGGGCCCAGTTGGCGCAGGACAGCTTGCCGCGGCCCGGCCCGGCCTGGCGCGCCGCTTCCATGCGCTCCAGATAGTCGGCGCGGGTTTCGCGACTGCGCTCGACGATGCGGGCGGTGACCTCGGCGGTGACGGGATGCATGTCTCTCAGGCTCCGGGCGTCCAGAAGATGCGCAGGCGATCTCTGGCCTGCGTGATCAAGCGGCCGACGGGCAGATCCTCGCCCGCCATAGCGCGTTCGATCACCTCGCGCTTAGCCTCCCCGGCGATCAAGAGGAAGATGGCGCGCGCACTCAGAATTGCGCTGAGCGTCAGGGTGATCCGGGCGAGCGGGGGCGTTCCCAGTCCGGCAGGTACCTCACTCAGCAGGTCGGCTGTGGTCAGGGCGTCCTCCAGTCCCGGGTCGCCGGGGATCAGCGAGGCGATGTGGCCGTCCTCACCCATGCCAAGCATCACCACGTCGAAGGGCATAAGGGCCTGAAGGTCGGCGGGTTCCGGGGTGGGCCACAGGGGCAGGAAGCGTGCCTGGGCGGCGGGGCCTGTGAGTAACCGCGACCTGACCAGTCCGGCGTTGGAGTCCGGATGGTTTTCGTCCACGCAACGGTCGTCGGAGAGCGTGATTGTAACC
>JANNFM010000528.1:0-6275 GCA_031379795.1 Alphaproteobacteria bacterium | reverse complement strand
CACGCTGCACGGGGCCCAGGCGCAGAACCCGACGTATCGGTGCCAGCCCATGCTCTATTATGCCCCCCGCACCCCGATCGGCCAGGTGTTCCGGGCCAAGGCTGCAACCTCGCCAAACCTGCGGATCGGCGCTGTGGGTCTGGGGACGGGATCCGTCGCGGCCTATGTGCGGCGCGGTGATCACCTGACGTTCTTCGAGATCGACCCTCTGGTGGTGAAGATTTCCAATGACCCGAAGAACTTCAGCTACACCACCGAGTGCGCCAGGGCCCCGGTTGACTTCGTTATCGGCGATGCCCGGCTGACGGTGGCCCGGCAGCCTGCAGGGTCGTTCGATATCTTGCTGATTGACGCGTTTTCGTCCGACGCGGTTCCAGCCCATCTGCTGACGGTCGAGGCCGTCCGGGGTTATCTCACCAAGCTGAAGCCCAACGGAATCCTGATCCTGCACCTGTCGAACCGCAATCTCGACCTGATGGGCCCGGCACAATCGGTGTCCCGAAAGGCTGGTGGCTGGGCGCTGGTCCAGGAGTTCCGACCGCTGAACGATCCCACGGGCAGCTGGGAGTCACCCGAGGACGCTGTCATCGTGGGCCGCAGCCATGCCGCCCTGGCCGGGTTTGCTGCCGATCCCCGCTGGCGCACGGCGGATCCGTTCAAGGTCCGGCCCTGGACCGACGACTACACCAACCTGGCCGGATCCATGTACACCAACCTGAAAGGGCGCGTGACCTGGCTTCCTTGACGCCGGCCCTACGCCGGCGTTTCCACCATGACGATGGCCTGAGCCATCAGGCCTTCCTCGCGACCTGTGAAGCCCATGCCCTCGGTGGTGGTGGCCTTGACGCTGACCCGGTCGACCGGGAGGTGCAGCAGGGCGGCAAGGCGGGCCCGCATGGCGTCGCGATGTGGGCCGATCTTCGGGCGTTCGCAGATCAACGTGACATCCGCATTCAGGATCCGCCCGCCGCGCGCTGCCACCAGATCGACCGCATGGGTCAGGAAACGGTCTGACGAGGCACCCTTCCATCTTGGGTCTGAAGGCGGGAAATGCTGGCCGATGTCCCCTTCGGCGATGGCCCCCAGCACCGCGTCCGTCACCGCGTGCAGCCCACAGTCGGCGTCCGAGTGGCCGACCAGCCCGTGATCATGGGGAATTTCGACGCCACACAGCCAGACGCTGTTGCCAGGGCCGAACCGGTGCGCGTCGATGCCCTGGCCGATCCGCATCAGGCGTTGCCCGCCCGCCAGCCGCTCGGCCATCAGGAAATCCTCCGGATACGTCAGCTTCATCAGCATGGGATCGCCCGGCGTGATGGCGATGACACCGCGGTCGCGCTCTATGACCGAGGCATCATCGGTTGGCTCCTCGCCGTCAGGCCACCGTGCATAGGCGACCTCAAGGCGGCCCAGCCGGAACGCCTGCGGCGTCTGGGCACGCAACAGGCCGTCGCGGGAGACCGTCGCCTCCACGCTGAGGTTTCCCCGCTTCAAAGTGTCAGGAACGGGCAGGGCGAGAATGGCACCATCGGCGTCTTCCAGTGCTGAGAGCAGACGGTTGATGTGGTCACGCGTGACAAATGGCCGCGCCGCGTCATGGATCAGCACCGGCTGATCGCGCGACATCGCCAGCGCGGCAAGACCGGCCCGCACCGAGGCGGCTCGCGTCTCACCACCCCGAACCACCTTGCAATTTGGCAGCCCCGTCAGGGCCTCACCGGCCTGGTCCACGCGATCCGACGCCACGACGACCACAATCTGGTCGCAGCCAGCGGCCACAAACCCTTCAACTGACCAGCGAACGATGGATCGACCGGCCAGCGTGCGCCACGCTTTCGGCTCGCCTGGACCCGCTCTCAACCCGGCACCCGCCGCCACAATCACCGCAGAAAAGCTCATGACCGTGGTCTTACGGAACCCTTGCCTATTGTTCCAGCTTTACGGCGGCAAGACATTTGCCTAAAAAGAAAGCTAACGAGGTGATTAGTAAATGAGCAGTACGCTCAATATCGGGAATGTGACCGTCGGGGGGCGGGTGTGGATTGCGCCGATGACCGGCGTATCCGATCTCCCGTTCCGGCGTGCGGCCAGCCGACTGGGCGCGGCCTATGTCGCCACCGAGATGGTGGCCTGCGCCGAATTCTCCAAGGGGCGACCCGATGTGGTCCGGCGTGCGGCTGTGGGCACCGGACTGCCTCTGATGGTTGTCCAGTTGGTCGGGCGGCGTGCGGACCATATGGCTGAAGGTGCCCGAATGGCCGAACAGGCCGGCGCTCAGGTCATCGATCTGAATTTCGGTTGCCCGGCCAAGGAAGTGACCGGGGTCATGGCGGGCTCGGCGCTGATGCGCGAACCCGACCTGGCCGTTCAACTGATGGCGGCAGCGGTCGAGGCCGTGAGCGTGCCGGTCACCATCAAGATGCGCCTGGGCTGGGACGATGCGTCCAGAAACGCTCCCGAGCTTGCCGTCCGTGCCGAGGCCGTGGGTATCCAGGCTGTCACCGTCCATGGTCGCACCCGTTGCCAGTTCTACAAGGGTCAGGCCGATTGGGCCGCCGTACGCTCCGTGAAGGACGCGGTTTCAATTCCCGTGATCGTCAACGGCGACATCCTCGATGGCGACAGCGCCCGGGCCGCGCTGGAGGCCTCCGGCGCGGACGGTGTCATGATCGGCCGCGGCGTCTACGGTCGTCCGTGGATCGCGACCCAGATCGAAGCCGCGCTGGACGGCGGCACTTTTGTCGAGCCGGATGCGGGAACCAGGCTGGCCATTGCCATCGAGCATTTCCGGGACAGCCTTGAATTTTATGGCGAACGCCTGGGCCTGCGGATCTTTCGCAAACACCTGGCCGCCTATATCGAAAACGCCCCCTGGCCTGACGATGCGCAGGCCCGGAGAGAAGCGCGCGCGGTGCTATGCCGCCTGGAGGACGCCGAACTGATTGAACAGGGGCTGAGACGCCTTTGGGCCATTCCACAGGAAAGGCTTGCCGCATGAGCGGAATGACGAGACTGCAATCGATCAGTACTGATCCTGGCGCCTTCAAGGCGTTGGCCTTCGAGCTCAGTCCTGACCCTGCTCTGGTGATCAATGCCGAGGGCTCATTGGCCGCTGTCAATGAGGCAGCGGAATCGTTGTTCGGTCAGGGCCTTGGCCTCCTGGCGCGGGGCCGATTCCGCGCCGCTTTGCCCCCGGGATCGCCCCTGGTTTCTCTTCTGAACCGGGCCATTGAGGAGGATGCCCGGGTTCGCGAGCGGGGGATTCATATCAGCCTGTTCGGCCTTCCCCCATTTGAGGCCGATGGCGCGGCGGTGCCGCTGGGCGACGGATCGGTGCTCCTCACCCTCAGCGTCCGGCACGGAATTGGCAACGAGCGGGGGGCTCACGAGGTCGCCGGGCTGCGCTCGCTGGTGGGGCTGGGGCGGATGCTGGCGCACGAGATCAAGAACCCGCTGGCCGGTATTCGTGGCGCGGCCCAACTGCTCAAGACCGGAGCCAAGGCTGAGGATGTGCCTCTGGCCCAACTGATCGTCGAAGAGACGGACCGCGTTCGCCGCCTGGTCGACCGGATGGAAGCGTTTTCGGACGACGCTCTTCCGACCCTGACCCCCATCAATATCCATCAGATTCTGGATCGGGTCCGGGCGCTGGCCGCCAACGGGTTTGCCGAGGGCCTGGGTCTGAAGGAGTATTACGATCCATCTCTGCCCACCGTGCCAGGGGATGAGGACCAGTTGATCCAGATCTTCCTCAATCTGGTGAAGAACGCCGCCGAGGCGGCCAACTCGCGCAACGACGGACGCGGTGAAGTCTCGATCCATACCGCCTACCGTCATGGGGTGCGGGTGCGGGCGGCCAAGGGGCAGACCCAGCGCAGCGCGCCGCTTGAGATCCGCATCCAGGACAACGGCCCCGGCGTGCCAGAGCATCTTCGTGAGAGCCTGTTTCAGCCCTTTGTTACCTCCAAGAGCAACGGTGCGGGCCTTGGGCTTGCGCTGGTTGCCAAGCTGGTCGCCGGTCATGGCGGCCTGATCGATTTTGAATCGGAGCCTGGCCGCACGGTCTTTCGCGTGCTGATGCCCATCTCTGCACCCCAGGACGTCTCAGCATGAACGCCGCCTCAAAGAAAATCCTGATCGCAGACGATGACGCCTCGATCCGGCTGGTGCTCAGCCAGGCGTTCACCCGATTGGGGTATCAGGTGCGGGCGACCGGGAACGCTGCCACGCTGTTGAAATGGGTGACGGACGGAGAGGGCGACCTGGTGGTCACCGACGTCATGATGCCTGATGAAAACGTGTTCGACGTGCTGCCGCGGATCAAGAAACTGCGCCCGAAACTGCCGATCATCGTGATGAGCGCGCAGAACAGCCTGATCACCGCAGTCAATGCCGCCGAAGTGGGGGCGTTTGAATACATCCCCAAGCCCTTCGATCTTGACGACATGACCTCCGCGGCGCGGCGCGCTTTGTCCCGTCCGGCCGATTCGGAGGCGGCCAAGGCTCAGGCCCGCGCTGTTCGCGATGACCGTCTACCGCTGATCGGCCGCTCGGCGCCGATGCAGGAAGTCTATCGGACCGTAGCGCGCCTCGTCGGCGCGGACCTGACGGTGCTGGTCACCGGCGAGTCCGGCACCGGCAAGGAACTGGTCGCCCGCGCCCTGCACGACATGGGTCGTCGTCGCGATGGCAAGTTTGTGGTGATCAACCTGGCCGCTACCCCGCGCGAACGGGTCGAGACCGAACTGTTCGGCAAGGATGACACAGATCACGGCAAGTTGGTCGACGCCGACGGGGGCACGCTGTTTCTTGACGAAATCGGCGACATGCCGCTGGACGCGCAGACCCGGCTACTGAGGGTCATCGACGGCTCGGAGCCCACCCTCAACACCAGGACCGGGCGTCGACCGAATGTGCGCATTATCGCGGCCACCAACCGCGACCTGCGCGCCCTGATCCAGCAAGGCCTGTTCCGCGAAGACCTGTTCTTCCGGCTGAATGTTGCGCCACTGCGAATTCCGCCCCTGCGGGATCGGGCCGAGGACATTCCTGACCTGACGCGCGCGTTCCTGCTGCGGGCCAATCGGGAGGGGCTTCCGGCCAAGACCATCGACACGGCGGCGCTTGATCGCCTGAAGCGCCACGCGTGGCCGGGCAACGTCCGTGAACTTGAGAACCTGGTCCGCAGGGTCTGTGCCCTCTATGGAGAGGACCTGATCACGGCGCGGATCATCGAGAAGGAACTGGCCGACCAGCAACCGGTCATCCAGGGCCAGGACGGCCCGGCGACCCTTGCGCAACTGGTAGAGCAGAAGCTCGCCACCTACTTCGCGGACCAGCCTGACGGTATTCCCCCGGTGGGGCTTTACGACCGGGTGCTGGAAGAAATGGAACGCCCGCTGATCCAGCTGACCTTGGCGGCCACGCGTGGCAACCAGGTCCGCGCCGCCGAGATTCTGGGGCTGAATCGCAACACGCTACGCAAGAAAATCCAGGACCTTGGGGTCGAAATGGCGCGAGGTCGTCGGTAGGTCGCGTCCTAGCCCGGGCATTCCAGCAACATAGCTGTTGATTCCGAGGCACAGCCGCCTAGACTCAACCTTAATGGCGTGGCTCTCCCATTCCCTGTTGCAACATCCGGCGCTGGACCGGATCAGAAGCACGCTTGGATCGCGGCCGGTGCTCGGCATTGGTTATGCAATTGCCGCCGGTCTCACCAGCCTCGCGATCCTCCTGGCGGCTTACCCTCCCGTAGTGGGACCTTTGGGGCCCCTCAGTCGCGGGATCCTGATGGTTCTCGGCCTGAACATGGTCCTGATCCTGGGGCTGTTGGCGGCTGTCTCGCTCCGGATCGTGGCGCTGCTGCAGGTGCGCACCCAGGACGCTGGCGCGCGATTGCACCTGCGGTTCGTTTGGCTGTTTTCGCTGGCGGCGCTGGCGCCGGCGCTGGTGATCGCGATCTTCTACGGCGTGCTGGTCAACCAGGGCGTGGAGCGGTGGTTCAGCGAGCGGGTGCAGACCGTTGTCGAGAATTCAGCGACAGTGTTCAGATCCTATTACGCCGAACAGACGAGCTATATCTTCGATCATATCACCGAGGGCATGGCGACGGACCTGAACCGTGAGGCCGGGGCCATCCAGTCGAAACCCCAGGCCGCGAACGACTATCTGGCCGCTCTTTCGGCCTATCACGCGTTCCCGGCCGCCTACCTCATAAACCGCAAGGGCCAGGTGATTGCCAAAGCCGAGGTGCAGGGAGCTGCGCCCTTCAAGGC
>JANNFM010000526.1:0-6939 GCA_031379795.1 Alphaproteobacteria bacterium | reverse complement strand
CGAGCTGGCGTCGTCGTTTGCCCGGATCGCCCTGGGTCACGTTTCGCGTGAGTATCCGAACAAGCTGGATCATGTGCTGGCAGGACCGGACGACGTGCGCGGCCCCCGCGATCTGCACTCGATCTTCTTCGGCAGCTTCGATTGGCACTCCTGCGTCCACGGCTACTGGCTGCTGGCCAGTCTTCTGCGGCTTAAGCCGGGCATTCCCGAGGCGCCGGCGATCAGGGCCCTGTTCGGCGACGCCTTCACGACCCCCAAGGTCGCGGCCGAATGCGCCTATCTCGCCCTCCCCTCGAGCCGGGGATTCGAACGTCCCTATGGATGGGCGTGGCTGCTGAAGCTGCAGGCCGAGCTCATGGCCCACGATGCACCGTGGGCGAAGACCCATGCACCGCTGGCCGAAGCCTTCGCCCAGAGGTTCCGGGATTTCCTGCCCAAAGCCACCTATCCTGTACGCACGGGCGTTCACTCCTCGACGGCCTTCGCCCTGGCGCTATCGGCGGACTATGCGCGCGCCACTGGCGACCGTGCGCTTCTGGCGCTGTTCGAGACCAAGGTGCGCGCCTGGCACCTCGCAGATCGCGACGCCCCGGCCTGGGAGCCCAACGGGGATGAGTTCCTGTCAGCCACCTTGATCACCGCCGAATGCCTGCGGCGCCTGCTGCCGCGCGAGGAGTTCCTGGCGTGGCTGAGCGACTATCTGCCGCATGCCGCGCAGCAACGGCCCGCAAGCCTGTTTACGCCCGCCACAGTCTCGGATCGCAGCGACGGCAAGATCGCCCATCTGGACGGGCTGAACCTGTCCCGCGCCTGGTGTTGGCGCGAGATCGCCGCCGTCCTGCCCGCCAGCCATCCGTTGCGGCCCGTGGCAGATGAAGCTGCACATCGCCATCTCGCCGCCAGCCTGCCGCATGTGGCCGGGGACTATATGGGCGAGCACTGGCTGGCGTCGTTCGCCCTGCTGGCGCTGACGGCCGGGTAGAATCGGGCGGATACGACGCGCCGCCACCACTGGCAGGCCCGGCGCCGTCATTGACCGGCTTGCATCGCCAACCTAACCTCCGCGCATGTCAACGACCGCGTGACCCCGACGCCGCGCACCCCCGCGACGTCGCCAGCAACCCAGGCCGACGGCGAAGACCGAGGCCGCACAGCTGTGTCATACCCGTTGAAGGATCATCTGCTTTGGACACACCATTCGACCTTGAGCGCCTGCGGATACGCCATGAGTGCGCCGCCGACGTGGACGACATCGGCCGCGTGACCGCTGAGGCTTTCGCGCCGATGCCCTTCGGCGACGGAACGGAGGCCCAGCTCATCGAGACCCTGAGGGCGGCCGGCGCGCTGGCGATCTCACTCGTCGCCACAGTGGACGACTCGCTTGTCGGCCATGTCGCCTTCTCCCCCGTCAGGATCGATGGTCGGCCGAGCAGTTGGTATCAGCTGAGCCCCATCTCCGTTGCACCGCACCTGCAAGGGCGTGGGATCGGAAAGGCCTTGATCGCCAGCGGTCTGGATCGGCTCAGAGACCGGCAAGCCGGTGGTTGCGTCCTCACGGGGGACCCGGGGTACTACAGCCGCTTCGGCTTCCGGAGCGATCCCGCGCTGACCTACAAGGGGAGGCCGAACAGATTTTTCCAGCGGCTGGTGCTGAACGGACAGCCCGAGACAGGTGACGTCGGGTTCCACCCTGCGTTCGACGAAACCTAGACTAGGCGCTTGGCGAGGCTGACGGCCCGTCAGCCGACGGGTTCCGGCATCTTCTCCAGCACGAAGTCATCCGGGTTGGGCTCCAGGGTGGCGCGCCAGTAGTCGATAAGGCCGTAGGGCCAGTTCTGGCTGACCCGCCCGAACGCGTTCTTGTACCAGCTGGACACATGGGGCGACCCCCAGGCCCAGCCGCCGTTGGCCTCGTCCACCGCCGTGTTGAAGGTGTCGAACACCGCCTGCTTCGGCTCCATGGCCGTGGCGCCCGTTTCGGCCAGCAGCTTCAGACAACCCAGGATGTAGCGGACCGAACATTCCGAAAAGAAGATGATCGAGCCGTTGACGACGATGTTGGTGTTCGGCCCGTAGACTGTGAACAGGTTCGGGAACCCCGGGTTGGTCATGCCCAGATAGGCCCGCGCGTCGCCACCCCAGGTCTCATGCAGATCGCGCCCGCCGCGGCCCTTGATCTTGAGGAACGACAGGAAGTTCGAGGCCTGGAAGCCGGTGCCGTAGATCAGGACGTCGACTTCATGCTCGACGCCATCGGCTGTGACGACACCCTTGGGCGTAATCCGGATGACTTTCTCGGTGACCAGATCGACGTTGTCGCGCTTCAGCGCGGTCAGCCAGACCCCGTTGTCCAGAACCGAACGCTTGCCGCCGATGGGGTATTGCGGGATCACCTTGGCCGCCAGATCGGGGCGATCGGTAACCTGCGCCAGGAGCCCGGCTGTCGCCATATCGCGCAGCGCGGCGTTCTCGGCGCTGACCGCGTGGGGCGAGCCGTTCCAGGCTGGATCGGTCTTCAGCATGGGCAGGGCGCCCTCTGTGGACATCCAGAACAGCCAGAAGCGATACCACTTGTCGAAGAAGGGCACGTGCTCCAGAGCCCACTTCATGCCCTCGGGCACGTCCTCGTGATAATGCGGCACTGACATGCCCCACGGTGGCGTCCGCTGGAACACCGTCAGCTTCGCCACGTCCGGCGCGATCTCCGGCACAAACTGATAGGCCGAGGCGCCGGTGCCGATCACGGCGACGCGCTTGCCCTTCAGGTCGACATCGTGTCGCCATTCTGCGGAGTGGAACGCGGGGCCGGCAAAGGCGCCCATGCCCTCGATGTCCGGGAACCGGGGCCGATTGAGCTGACCCACCGCGGTGACAACGGCATTGGCCTCAATGATTTCGGTCTTGCCGTCCTTGCCGCGAAGCGTCGCTTGCCACACGCCCTGTTTCTCGTCCCAGGTCAGGGTTTCGACCATGGTTTCGAAGCGGATGTTTTTTCGCAGGTCGTACTTCTCAGCAATGCCCCGGAAGTACTTCAGCAGTTCGGGCTGCGGCGAGAAGTGCTGGGGCCAGGCATGATTGGGCTCGAACGAATAGCTGTACATGTGGTTGGAATTGTCCACGCGACAGCCAGGGTAGGTGTTTTCGAGCCAGGTGCCGCCGACGTCAGCGTTTTTATCGACGATCTCGAACGCAATGCCGGCCTGGGCCAGGCGGATGCCGCTGAGAAGGCCCGACATACCCGCGCCGATGACCAGAACCTTGAGCTTCCGCGTCGCCTCGCGGAGGCGCGGCTGGTCGAACTTCGGGTCCTTGCTGCTGGTTCCCGCCAGCGCCAGCTCATCAACCAGGAACTCTGTGTAAATTTCCGGGATCGGGGCACCGGCGACAAAATCCATCTGTCGACGCAGCAGGGCGTGATCGGTGCTGGGCAGAGCCAGTGGTTTGCCGCCCAGATAGCTCCGGATGGCGGCCGCGGCCTGTTTGCGGATCCTGACCTGCTCGACGTCGGGGATGCCCGTGTCCGTGCGTTGCTGGGGGTTGTAGGTGGGTGCCCAGGCCGCGCGCAGCCACTCACGGTCACCGGTCATGTGGACCATCGCGGTCATCAGCGCTGGCAAGTGGACGTCCTTCAGGACCTCTTCGAGGTCTGCGGGAACTTCGGCCATGGTTATCCTGCCCTGGGTTATCGTTGTTCGGTTAGGCCGATCATGCCTTCGTCCGCCCGCAAGCGGAAGGCGTTCCGTGGCGGCATGCGTCACTGCGTCTGTGCGGACAGGATGCGCGACCTGGTGGCGTCCGTCAGTTTCAGATCGCTTGCCGCAAGGTTGTCGCGCAGATGTTCCATCCGGGTTGTCCCGAACACGGCGGCGCTGACGTCCGGGTTGCCCAGCACATGGGCCAGAGCGGCTTGAGACCCGGTCATGTCCGGTAACCTGTGCAGGAAGCCAAAACGGGCGCCGTGAACCAGGTCCCGTCGATGCTTCGCCAGCGCCCGCGCCGCGTACCAGAGATCGCGCGGAGCCTTGAAGCGCGCCAGCAGTGAGCGGGTATTTCCCATGGCCAGCGGCTTGCCCGCCAGCACGCCCTGACCTGCTGCCATGGCTCGCGCCATAAGCGGCTCCCGCTCGGGCAACAGCACGTTGTAGTCGATCATCACGACGTCGATCCCGCCCAGGCCGATGGCGTGGTCGATCACGGCTGGATCGAAACTGTTCAGCCCGACAGCGCGTGTCAGCCCCCTGACCTTTAGCCCGTCAAGCGTACCCAGCAGACTGTCGAGTTCGGGGATCGAAGGACCATGGAGCTGGAGCAGTCCGAGCGTGTCGACACCCAGGTTTCGCAGGCTGTTTTCTGTGCTGGCGACGATGGCCTCGGGGGACATGTCGCGCGCAATGCGCCCGCCCCCGGCGTGAAAGGTGCCGGCCTTGGTTGCGAGCACCAGGTCATGGGTATCTCGCCTCCTGAGCGCCCGCCCCAAGCGCGGTTCGGCCTGGCCGGCGGAATAGCTGGCCCCGGTGTCGAACAGCGTCACGCCCTGATCGATGGCCTCATGTACCAACCTTATCGCCGAAGCTTCATCAAAGGCCGCCATGCCCCACCAGCTGGCGCAGCCAAACCCGAGCTCGGAGACCGTCAGGCCGGTGTTGCCGAGGGAGCGGTAACGCATCGGCTACCGCTGTCGGGCGAATTCGCGGGTCACCGCATCAACAACAACCTTCCAGGCCGCCGTCGTCGGCATCACCACGTCAAAGTGGCTGGCGTTCGGGATCGCAATAGCCTCACCGACGTCGCCGGCCTTCCGCAGCAACGCGACATAGGCCCGGCCCGTAGGTGGGGGCATCACGTGATCGAGGTCCCCCGAGATCATAACGACGCGAGCACCGGAGGGCAGGAGTTCCGCAGGGGACGTATCGCCGTAGGGTTCAGCGCGTGAAGCCGCCCCGATGATCCGCGGCAAAGGCTCGGCCCCGCAGGCGCCAGCGAAGATATGCCCCTGCCCTTCGAGATCACCGATCCCGCCCAGGCTGACGACCGAGTGGATGTGCAGCGGGTCTGCGCGCCACAACGGGCTCGATTTCGGCACCTTGCCCCGCGCCGCCGCCCAGAGCGCCAGATGACCTCCCGCCGAGTGCCCGACCGCGACGACCCGACGCGGGTTCAAATGATAGCGCGGCGCCACCGTGCGGATGCGATCCACGGCCTCGGCGATATCCAGAAATGTGCCGGGGTAGCCCGCACCGGGCTCGCCAAGCTTGCGATACTCCACATTCCAGACTGCATACCCGCGCCGCGCCAGGTCAGCGGCGATGCCGCTGGTCTGGGCCAGCCCCTGATACTCCGCGAGATAGCAACCACCGTGGATGAGAATGACGATGGGATGAGGTCCCCGGCGTTTAGGCAAGAACAGGTCGATCACCTGCGCCGGATCCGAGCCATTGGATATCCGATGATCTGCCGCGACGCGGGTCTGGCCCATATTGTCGCCGACCGCGGCAGGCGCGGCCTGCGCGCCCATCGCGACCAAGGTGCTCAGGGTCGCCGCCAGCGACAGGACCTTCACCGGCATCTCCTGTGAGTGTGGACCAGCCGACGGACCCCCGTGACTTCGCGTTGGCCATGCCACGACTGTGGTGCGATCCACAAGACCAGAGCCCCTATGCGACGCGGCGTTGGTTGGTCTAGAAGGCTGCCTGTAGGGCGGCTAGCTCAGCTGGTCAGAGCATCTCGTTTACACCGAGAGGGTCGGCGGTTCGAACCCGTCGCCGCCCACCACCGTCTCTCGCGCCGTTTGTTCAGCTGTTCAGCGTGTTCTTCAGAGAGTCTCCCACGCGAAACCGACAGCTGTGCGAGGCCGGTCGCTTGACCCTTTCGCCGGTCTTGGGGTTGCGTGCCACCCCGGCTGCACGGTTCACCGGCATGAAACTCCCGAATCCGATCAGGCGCACCTCGTGCCCCGCCTTGAGCGAGTCGGAGACCGAGGCGACGAAAGCGTCCAGCGCGTCCTTCGCCTGGACCTTGTTGAGGCCAGACCTGTCGGCGATCGCCGAGACGAGTTCGGCTTTCGTCATATGCGTTCTCTCCCAGCCCATTTTATTGTTTTTCGCGTGAAGGGTCTTGGGCCCCCGCCCCCTACGCCTGAAACAAGTAAATGCCGGAAGTCGCCGCACGTCAAACGCCAGCGGCGCGGGATCGCTCCCGCGCCGCTACGTTACTGCAGATAAGTTCAGTTGCTAGTGGGCTCTCATGCCATCGGCGGCATCGGCGTCGTCGCCAATCACGGAAACCGGCACCACTTCCGTCCACTCGATGGCCACAGGTTGGCGAACCAGCGCCTTGGCCAGCACCTCGTCCATGGTGCTGACCGGGATGATCTCCAGCTGCGACAGGACGTTTTCCGGAATTTCGGCCAGATCCTTTTCGTTTTCCTGAGGGATCAACACGGTCTTGACGCCGGAGCGCAGGGCCGCAAGCAGCTTCTCCTTCAGGCCGCCGATGGCCGTGACCCGGCCACGCAGGGTGACCTCGCCGGTCATCGCCATGTCGGCCCGGATCGGAATGCCGGTCAGGACCGAGACAATGGCCGTGGCCATCGCCGCACCCGCTGACGGACCATCCTTGGGCGTGGCGCCATCGGGCACGTGGATGTGAACGTCCGTACGCTCAAAGGACGGCGGCTCGATGCCAAACTTCGTGGCCCGGCTGCGGACATAGCTGTTCGCCGCCGAGATCGACTCCTTCATGACGTCCTTCAGGTTCCCGGTGATCGACATGCGACCCTTGCCGGGCATCTTGACCGCCTCGATGGTCAGAATGTCGCCGCCAAAGTCAGTATAGGCCAGACCGGTGATGATCCCGACTTGGTCCTCGGCATCGGTCTCACCGTAACGGTACTTCTTGACGCCCGCATACTTGGCCAACCGTTCACCATCAACCGTGATC
>JANNFM010000518.1:0-2372 GCA_031379795.1 Alphaproteobacteria bacterium | reverse complement strand
GCCATCGCAGCGTCGCGGAATGCAATCAGCTGGGCCTCATCGGACACGTCGGCCAGGTGCGCGGTGATGCGCGCACCCTGCGGCACGCCATCGGCCTGGGCCAGGGCGATGGTGCGCTCCATGTTCTTCATCGAGACGTCGCACATGGCCACGCTGCAGCCCTCGGCGATCAGCTGGCGCGCCAGCTCGCGCCCCATGCCCGTTCCGCCGCCGGTCACGACGGCAAATTTTCCGGCAAAGTCTTTCATGGTGGGTCTGCTCCTCAGATTTGCCGAACGATAGCGCGGGAGTCGGCTGACGCAGGGTCAAACGAAAAGCGCATCAACAGCGGGGTGACTCCGACCGAACATGAGTGCGATATTCACGAACCTTTGGGGGTTCGGTTGACCGCAGGCGCCACAGAGTCCGGGATTCGAGCCGCACCGGCCGGGCGCCGTCCGCGTCGCGTCCGTCATCTTGTTTTTCTGCTGGCCGCCATGGGCCTGCTTTGCGCCCTGTTCGCACCCTTCTTCGTCGACACCATGGCGCATGACGGTCCCGCGGCGCAGCAGGGCGGCGTCAGCTTCGCCAACTATGGACCTCTTGAGCGGCCTGTAACTCTGGAGGGCGACTGGCGACTGGTCTGGCGATCATCACCAACACCGGGCGCGGAAACCTTCATCCCGGTTCCGCGGGAATGGAAGGGCGTCAAGGCGGGCGCGCTCACCCTGCCGGAACTGGGCGCTGCATCTTATCATCTGACCCTGCGCGACCTGCCTGCGGGGCGTTACATCCTCTATGTCCCCCGGTTCTTCGGCGCCTCGCGGGTCGCTTTGAACGGGCGCATCGTCTCGGAACGCGGCCGCTATGGGTTGACGGCTGAGACTTCGTCCGCCGTCGACCGGTCTCAGGACATCGTCTTCGAGGCGGACGGATCCGATCTGGATCTGAGGATTGATCTGGCGAGTTTCCATCACCGCGACAATGGACTGGGCGAAGCGCCGGTGCTGGGCCTGGCCGAGCCGATGGCTCGCTGGGGGGCGATGGTCTGGCTTCAGAATTTCATGGTTCTGACATCGTTGTTGCTGATGGCCTGTTTCGGGATCGTGGTTTCCCTGACCCGAACCCAGGAGCGCGCGTCACTCTATTTCGCGCTGGCCTGCATCTGTCTGATGCCGCTGGCGGCCATGATGGCGCATGACAACCTGATGCACCTCACCCTGCCGGGGCTGAGTTTCAATGGCATGTTGTCGTTTCAGATTCTGACCAGCACGCTCGCCCTGACGTTTGCGTTTCTCTATGTCCGCGAGATGTATCCGCTGGATACGCCCCGGTTCCTTTACTGGGCGTTCCAGGGCCTGAACGGTGTCAGGTTACTGATCTACGCCGCTGCGGCCCTGTTGGGGAACACGGTGTTGTTGTCGACCGCCTCGGCGATGAGTGCGCCCTTCCGGACTATCGGCTTTGTGTGCCTGCTGGGGATTGTGGTCGTGGCCTGCTTCCGGCGGCGAGAAGGCTCCGGGACATTCCTGTTCGGACTCGGGGCTTTCGTGCTTTGCCTTGTTTACAACGACCTGATCCGGAACGCCGAACTGCCGGCGGTGGTCGGCGCCAATCTGAT
The DNA here is from genome assembly GCA_031379795.1 of Alphaproteobacteria bacterium. Classification (GTDB taxonomy): domain Bacteria; phylum Pseudomonadota; class Alphaproteobacteria; order Caulobacterales; family Caulobacteraceae; genus Phenylobacterium. The sequence goes on along the minus strand of JANNFM010000518.1, from coordinate 772 downwards.
GCCGATAGGGTCGCTTGCGCTGCTGTTCTCCCAGTTGCTGATCCTGGCCGAACGCTGGAGCGGCGCGATCAAATCGGCGGAAGACACCAACAACGAACTGCGACAGTTGCTAGAGGTCAACGTCGCCATCGCCAGCGAAATTCAGCTGGACGCCCTGCTGCGGCGGATCGTGCAGGTGACGTCGCAGATCCTCCACGCGGACCGCAGCTCGCTATTCCTGCACGACAAGAAGACCGATGAGCTCTGGTCCATCGTCGCCGAAGGGGTCGACAATCGGGAGATCCGGTTTCCATCAACATCCGGCCTCGCCGGCGACACCTTCACGCGGGGGGTCCCCGACAATGTGACGGACGTCTATGCCGACGCCCGGTTCAATCAGGCCATCGACAAGTCGACAGGATACCGGACCCGCACGGCGTTGTCCGTGCCGGTCGTCACACGTGACGGCCGCAAACTGGGCGTGATGCAGGCGTTCAACCGGCTGGATGGTGGCGTCTTTGAAGAGGCTGATCTAGCGCGAATGTCCGCCTTTGCCGCGCAGGCCGCGGTGGCCATCGAGAACGCCACGCTGTTCGCCGAGGTGGCGACGGAGCGGAACTACAACGACAGCATCCTGCGTTCGATGTCGAGCGGCGTGATCACCCTCGACCGCGAAGCCAGCGTGGTGAAACTGAATCCGGCGGCCTGCGCCATCCTGGGCGTGGAACCCGAGGCGGCCGCCGAGCCCGAAACCCAGAGGGCCTGGGCGGCGAACAATCCCTGGCTCTCGTCA
>JANNFM010000496.1:0-9799 GCA_031379795.1 Alphaproteobacteria bacterium | reverse complement strand
GCCAAAACCCTGACGCTCCTCAGGCAGCACGGATGCCGCTGGCGATCGCGTTCATCCCGACCACGGCGTCATATCCCAGGATCATGTCCACATCGGAACCACCGCGCGACAACGGCAGGCGGATCCAGACCAGCGACAGGTGGGCAGCACCTCGCCAGCCCAGATTGTGGATACCGACGCCGGGGCGGGCCTCCGTCACCACACGCCCCAGTTCCGAGCGCCAGTAGTCGCCGGCCGCGGAATTGTAGACTTCACCCAGTCGGCGGCCGGTGATCTCGCCACCGTAGACGCTGTAGAGGCCGGTGCCGGCCAGGCGGATGCGGTAGTCCATGGGCTCGCCCGCCACCACGTCAATCAGGCTGATGGTCGGCAGCAGCCGCTTGATGGCACCGGGGTCCAGGCGGCGGCGGATCGGCAGAGCGGCTCCGCCCTTCAGCGAACTCCAGTAGGCATAGAGCGCCTCATGGGCGCGAATGGCCGCGGCAGGGGCTCCGATCTGCGCCGCCATCTGCGGAGTCCTTAATAACGGCTTGGATTCATGACAAATCACATATCGCCTGACCCGCGAATCGGCGGCAAGCGCAAAGTCGAAACGGGGCGATAATTCGACGTCCTGCCCGGGCTGGTTCTCGCCGTTTGTGGCATCCACATAACGTTGGCGAGTGTTCGTCTTGTCCTTCGCTCACAAGACTACCGGATGCACGGGAGTGGGTCGGCAACGACCCTCTCTGCCTGGCTGTCCTTCTCCTCACCCGTCGGGGCAGGGGAGAAACGCAAAACGCCCGCCGGTGAGGGCGGGCGTTCCGGTGGTGACTGAAAGTCGGGTCTAGCGGGTCTTCTTCTTCGGCGCCTGACGGCCGCCCTGGCCGAGACCCATTTGCTTGGCCAGATCCGAACGCGCCTTGGCGTAATTCGGGGCGACCATGGGATAGTCTTTCGCAAGGCCCCACTTGGAACGATAGTCCTCGGGGCTCATGTTGTACTTGGTGCGCAGGTGGCGCTTGAGCGACTTGAACTTGCGGCCATCTTCCAGACAGATCAGGAAATCAGCGGTGATCGAGCGGCGAATCGGCACCGCCGGTTCCTTGGGCGCAACCTCGACAGTTTCCGTCCCCGTCGTAATGCTGGCCAGGGCGCGGTGAACGCTCTGGATCAGGCCAGGCAGCTCTGCCGCCGAAACGGAGTTGTTGCCGACGTAGGCGGAAACAATGTCCGCGGTCATTTCGATGACTTCTGACTTATCGTCCATGTGTTCTCTTGTTCCGAATCGTTATGCGTGGGGGGCACTGTTGCCCGATTCACTTTACCCGTGGGCAGTCCTTAGCCGCATCTCCTCAAACCTACAACGGTGAAACAGACCAGCGCCGGTTGGATGATTGCGAAGACATGCAACCTCCATGACCGGTTCAATGTCGGAACAGATTTGGGAGCAAGGCCAGGCGACATTTAACTGAAAGTCGGCGGTGTCCAGTGCGACCAGATGTCCGGCAAATCGGTGGAGACCTTGTCCGGATAGTTGGGCGGGCGCTTTTCAAGGAAGGACGACACGCCTTCACGCGCATCGCCTGACTTGCCGCGTGCCTGGATGCCGCGGCTGTCGGCCTGGTGGGCCTGCATGGGATGGGCCGCACCGGCCATGCGCCAGATCAGCTGGCGAGTGACGGCGATGGACACCGGCGCGGTGTTGTCGGCGATCTCGCGGGCCAGGGCGCGCGCGGCGGGCAACAGGTCTTCGCCGGCATGCACGGACCGCACCAGCCCCTTTTCGAGGGCTTCCTGGGCCGGGAAGATGCGCCCGGTGTAGCACCACTCCAGCGCCGTCTGGACGCCCACCAGATGCGGCAGGAACCAGGATGAGGCCGCCTCCGGGTTCAGGCCGCGCCGGGCAAATACGAAGCCGTAGCGGGCGGTATCCGACGCCATCCGGATATCCATGGCCAGCTGCATGGTGACACCCACACCCACCGCCGGGCCATTGCACGCCGAAATCACGGGCTTGAGGCTCTCGAAAATCCGCATGGTCAGCAACCCGCCGCCATCGCGTTGGACACCCTCACGCATGCGGGCCTCACGGTGCAGCGCGTCGCGCGCGTCGTAGTTGAAGGTCTCGGCGCCTGCCGAAAGATCGGCGCCGGCGCAGAATGCGCGGCCCGCACCGGTGACAATCACCACGCGGACGGCGTCGTCGGCGTCGGTGGCGTCAAAGGCCGCCATCATGTCCTTCATCATCTGGGTGTTGAAGGCGTTGAGCTTCTCCGGACGATTCAGCGTGATCGTGCAGATACCGTCGGTGACGTCGTAGAGCAGGGTTTCGAAGGTGGGCATGACTGGGTCCTCTTGTCAGTTCCACGTACTTCCGCCTGCTTGACGGACCGTAGGTCAAGGCCTCCATTTCGTAGCGACACCTTTAGCTGGCCAATCGCCGCAACCAACAACCGGGAGCACACCATGACCGACATCCTCGACCTGGGCGGCCGCGTCGCCCTTGTGACCGGCGCTGGCCAGGGGGTCGGCCGCCAGGTCGCCCTGCAGCTGGCCGACGCGCAAGGCTCCGGCGGCGTCGTGGTCAACGACTATGTGCTGGCGCGCGCCGAGGCCGTGGCCGAGGAGATCCGTGCCGCCGGCGGCAAGGCCATCGCGCTTCAGTGCGATGTCTCCGACCACGCCGCGGTCAAGGAGATGGTCGCCAAGGCCGCCGCCGACCTGGGCGCCATCGGCATCCTGGTCAACAACGCCGGCAACGCGGGCGCGACGCCCTCCGCCGAGCTTGGCAAGCCGTTCTGGGAGACGGGACCCGAAGTCTGGAACAGCTTCATCGGCGTCAACCTCTACGGCGTGATGAACTGCACCGCCGCGGTGATCCCGGGCATGCTTGAGCGTCAGGCTCCCGGGCGGATCATCACGGTGATCTCCGACGCCAGCCGTTGGGGCGACGCGGGGCTTGAGATCTATGCCGGCGCCAAGGCCGGCGCGGCAGGCTTCATGCGCTCGGTCGCCCGCTCCATGGGCCGCTACGGCATCACGGCGAACTCGGTCGCCATCGCGCTCACCGCCACGCCCGCCGTCGAGCGCACGCTCAACGGCGATCCCGAACGCCTGAAGCGCACCTTGGAAAAGTACATCATCCGCCGCCCGGGCCGCCCCGACGACATCGCCAACATGGTCCAGTTCTTGGCCTCGGACGCGTCCAGCTGGATCACCGGTCAGGTCTATCCGGTGAACGGCGGGTTCACCTTCGCACTGTGAAGGCGCGCGGCAGTGTGGCACCGCAGCCGCCGCTTGACGGACGGTAGGTCAAGGACCGCACTTCCACGCCACAACGAGACGGCCGCAACGTGCCGCCCGCCGGGAGTGAATCGAGCATGCATCCGACCCGCTTCGCCAAGACCCACCCGGACCGCGCCGCCTACATCATGGCGGCGACCGGCGAGACGGTGACCTATCGCCAGCTGGATGAGCGCTCGAACCAGGGCGCACATTTCTTCCGGTCGCTGGGTTTGAAGGCGGGCGATGTGATCGCGCTCTTCATGGACAACAGCCCGCGGTACTTCGAGATCGCCTGGGCGGCACAGCGGTCGGGCCTCTACTACACCTGCATCTCGTCCAAACTGACGGCCGGCGAGGTGGAATACATCGTCGGCGATAGCGCGGCCCAGGTGCTGATCACGTCGGCAGGCGTCGGCGCGGTGATCGACGATCTGCCGGCGCATCTGCCAGGGGTGAAGCTCTATATGGTCGGCGACGCGCGGGCGCCCTACGCCAGCTTTGAGGCGGCGCGGGCGGGATTTCCGACCACGCCGATCGCCGACGAGACGGCCGGCTCGGACATGCTCTATTCGTCGGGCACCACCGGTCGGCCCAAGGGCGTGAAGCCGGCCCTGACGGGCGGCCCCATCGATCCGGAAAATCCGCTGGCCAATATGTCGTCGCAGATCTTCGGGTTTCCCAACCCTTCGATCTACATTTCGCCGGCACCGCTCTATCACGCCGCGCCGTTGCGCTGGACGATGGGTGTGCACCGCAACGGCGGCACGGTGGTGGTGATGGAGAAGTTCGATCCCGAGCAGATGCTGGCCGATATCGAGAAGCACCAGGTCAACTGTGGCCAGTTCGTGCCAACCCATTTCGTGCGCTTGCTGAAGCTGCCCCAGGCCGTGCGCGACAAGTATGACGTGTCGTCGTTGAGGTCGGCGGTTCACGCGGCCGCACCCTGCCCGGTTCCCGTCAAGGAACAGATGATCGCCTGGTGGGGGCCGATCATCCACGAGTACTACGCCGGCACCGAGGGCAACGGGTTTTGCTATATCTCGGCGGCCGAATGGCTGACCCACAAGGGCTCGGTGGGCCGGGGCTTGACCGCCGAGGTGAAGATCTGCGGCGAGGACGGCGAGGCCCTGCCGCCGCGCACCGAAGGCGGCGTCTATTTCTCCGGCGGCCCGCCGCTGAGCTACCACAATGCGCCGGAAAAAGTGGCCGAGAGCACCAACCAGCACGGCTGGACGACGCTGGGCGATGTGGGCTGGGTGGATGAGGAGGGGTACCTCTACCTCACCGACCGCAAGAGCTTCATGATCATCTCCGGCGGCGTGAACATCTATCCGCAGGAGCTGGAGAACGTGCTGATCGGCCACCCCAAGGTCGCCGACGCCGCCGTCGTGGGCGGCCCGCACGAGGAAATGGGCGAGCAGGTCATCGCGGTGATCCAGCCGTTGGACTGGGCCGACGCGGGCGATGACCTACGCAATGAACTGATGGCCTATGCGCGCCAACACCTGAGCCATGTGAAATCGCCCCGGGTCATCGACTTCATGGCCGAACTTCCCCGCCACCCCACGGGCAAACTCTACAAGCGCCTGATCCGCGACGCCTATTGGGGCAAAGAGGGCGGCAAGATCGTGTGAGGATATCCCCCACTATTTTGCTCGTCATCCCCGGGCTTGTCCCGGGGATCCATCACTCGGCGGCACGGACCGGGGAACGGGCCGCGCAGCGCGGCCCGTCGCACTGACAAGCGGCGGCTGAAACATGGATCCCCGGGACAAGCCCGGGGATGACGAGCGGTGTTTGAAGTGTCGCGCGCCGGGTCCCACTTGCCCGCGCTCAAACAGATGTTAGAGGCTGAAGTCTAAAGTCCAAAACCAGAGGAAACCAACGTATGAACCCCGTCGAGATCAAGGACCTGCCCGGAATGATCGGCCAGGAGGTGGGCGTGTCGGACTGGGTGCTGATCGATCAGGACCGGGTCAACAAGTTTGCCGAGGCTACCGGCGACCACCAGTGGATCCACGTCGACGTCGAGCGCGCCACCAGGGAAATCGGCGGCCCGATCGCGCACGGCTATCTGACCCTGTCGCTGATCCCGTTCCTGGGCGCCGGCATGCTGCCGGTGAAGGGCGTGACCCGCGGCATCAACTATGGCTCCGACAAGGTGCGCTTCATCAACATGGTCCGCGTCGGCAAGCGCGTGCGCATGCGCCAGAAGCTGATCGGCGCCGAGGCCAAGGCCGGCGGCATGCAGCTGAAAAACGAATGCACCATCGAGATCGAGGGCGAGGCCAAGCCCGCCTGCATCGCCGAGACGATGTCGATCATCTACGGCGGCTGAACAGTGGCGGCTCTCCTGACGGGGAGCCGCTAGTTCTGGGCCGCGTCTTCCGCCGTTGCGGCCTTCGCACCTTCGACCTCGTCTGCGCTGGCGACGGTCGAAACCGCCGTCGGGTCCTGCAGCAGGGCGATGGTCTCGCGCACATACTTGGCATGCGTCACGACGCCGATGCCCAGGCGTTCGTTGTTGGGCTCGACCTCCTGGGTAAGGAGGCCCGCGATGAAGCCTGGGTCGAGACCGGCGTCCGCCTCGGTCGCAGCGGCGGTCCGGGTCGTGCGGCTGAAGAAAACCGGCCCGCCGGAGTTACCGGGGAAGACCGAGAAATCCAGCAGGAAGGTCGGGAACAGCCTGGCCGGGCCCAGTGGAAACGAGGCTACGCGACCCGACCGCAGGATCGGGAAGCCTGCACCGTTGGCCGACAGGCCGCGCGGAAACCCAAGCGCGATCATCTCCTCACCGGCGTCGATGCGAAACATCTCGAACGTCCCGTCCGAGGCCAGGTAACTCAGCGGCAGCGCCGCGCGGGCGAACTCAGGCGGTGCCGTGACCGAGATCGCGGCCACGTCGCGGTTGGGATGGTGGGTCCACAGTTCATGACCCTCGCCGTCGCGGATTTTCAGCGTCTGCGGTGAGTAGCTCCACGAGCCGTCCTTGTTGGCAATACGGTAGCCAATCCGAGCGTTCACGCCGGGCATCTTCTGGAAGACGTGGTGGGCGGTGATCAGCACGGTGCGTGGCTGGCCGTCGGTACCGGGGGCCGAGATCAAAAACCCGGTGCCGACCGTTCGTGTGCCGTCGCCGAGCGCTTGCTCAAGCTGGACCGTCGCATGGATCATTTCGACGGCAAGATCCATGGAGCCTCTTGAACTCTGCGACGCCGGGCGTCGGCTTGGGGAAGATTTGCGAGCATAAAGCGTGAATCACCGTCTGGGCCAAGGGCCGACCTCGACAGAATGGCGCCACACGCTTGAGCCGGAGCCGTTCGCGTCGCATTTAGGCATCATGAGCCTTCCCAAAGCGCCCGTTGCGGCCAAGCATCCCCACCTCATCGACCAACTGGGCCGCCGTCGAACCGACGACTACGCCTGGATGAAGGATGACAACTGGCAGCAGGTGCTGCGCGACCCCAAGACCCTGAAGGCCGATGTGCGTGAGCACCTGATCGCCGAAAACGCCTATACGGCCGCCGCGCTGGCGCCGACCGAAGCGCTACAGGCCGCGCTGTTCGCCGAGATGAAGGGCCGGATCAAGGAAGACGACAGCTCGGTCCCCTCTCCTGACGGCACCTTCGACTACTACACCCGCTATGCCCTGGGCGCAGAGCACCCAGTCCATGCGCGACGGCCGCGCGGGACGGACAGCAGCGAAGAGGTGCTGCTCGACGAGGACGCGGAGGCCAAGGGCAAGGCCTACTATCAGGTGGGTGCCGCCAGCCACAGCCCCGACCATGCCCTCTATGCCTGGGCGGTTGATGAACAGGGCTCGGAGTATTTCACGATCTACGTCAAGGCGCTGGCCGACGGGACGCGGCTGGGGACGCCCATCGAAAGCGCCTATGGCGACTTTACCTTCTCGCCGGACAGCCAGTGGCTGTTCTGGATCTGGCGCGATGAAAACGCCCGACCTGCCAAGGTCTTCCGCCGCCCGGCGCGGGGTGGCGAGGATGTGCTGGTCTATGAAGAAGCCGACGACGGCATGTTCCTGGGCGTGGGGGCCGCCTCGGACGACAGCCATATCCTGATCCATGTGGGTAACCAGGAGACCACCGAGATCTGGCTGATCCCGGCCAGCGATCCGACCGCAGCGCCGGTCGTCGCTGAGCCCCGGCAGGTCGGGATCAAGTATAGCCTGGACCACTGGACCGACCGCTGGGTGATCCGGACCAACGCCGATGAGGCTGTGGATTTCAAACTCTGCATTTCCCAGGCCGCCATTCCTTCCAGGGCCACCTGGGTCGACTGGATCGCTCACACGCAAGGTCACTACATTACGGGTTTCGCCGCCTACGCCGGCCATCTGGTGCGGGCAGAACGGGTGGACGCCCTGGACCGACTGGTGGTCACCGCCCGTGACGGGGTGGAGCATATCGTCAGCTTCGACGAAGAGGCCTATGCGCTCAATCTCGAGACCGGCTACGAGTACGAGACCACGCTCAGCCGCTTTGTCTATCAGTCGCCGACAACGCCCCGGCAAACCTGGGACTACGATCTGGCCAGCCGCGAGCGCACCCTGCGCAAGACCCAGGAGATTCCGTCCGGCCACGACCCCGCCCGCTATGTCGCCCGCCGGCTGCTGGCGACGGCGCCCGACGGTGCGGAAGTGCCGATCACGCTGTTGATGCTGAAGGACACACCGCAGGACGGGTCTGCGCCGGTGCTGCTCTACGGCTATGGCAGCTATGGCCACGCCATGGACTCCAGCTTCTCAATCCGCAATCTCAGCCTGGTGGATCGCGGCTGGATCTGGGCCGTCGCCCATGTCCGGGGCGGTTCGGACAAGGGGTGGGGCTGGTTCCTGGACGGGCGCAAGGACAAGAAGCCCAATACCTTCAACGACTTCATCGCCTGTGGTGAACACCTGGTCACCGAAGGCTATGCGACCAAGGGCCGGATCGCGGCCTATGGCGGATCGGCAGGCGGCATGCTGATGGGCGCGGTGGCCAACCTGCGCCCAGACCTGTGGGGCGCGATTATCGCCGCCGTGCCGTTCGTCGACGTGCTCAACACCATGAGCGACACCACCCTGCCCCTGACGCCGCCGGAGTGGCCCGAGTGGGGCAATCCGATCGAGGACGCCGCCGCCTTTGACCTGATCGAGAGTTACAGTCCCTATGACCGGGTGTCGGCCCAGGCCTATCCGCCGATCCTGGCGACCGGCGGGCTGTCGGACCCCCGCGTCACCTACTGGGAACCCGCCAAGTGGACGGCCAAATTGCGCAGTCTTTCGACAGGCAACGCCCCGATTCTGCTCAAGATCAATATGGAGGCGGGCCATGGCGGCGCCTCGGGCCGTTTCGATTTCCTGAAGGAGATCGCTCTGGATTACGCGTTTGCGATCTGGGCGCTGGAGGGGAGCTGGCAAACGACATGATCATCCGGGCAGCGGAAACGAAAGACGCGGAGGCCCTGGCGGCGATCTATGGCCACCATGTGCTGCACGGGTTTGGCACGTTCGAAATCGTCCCGCCCACCGCCGCCGCCATGGATGCGAAGCGCCGCGACATCCAGGGCTATGGCCTGCCCTACCTCGTCGCCGAGCGGGGCGGCCGGGTTCTGGGGTACGCCTGCGCCGGGCCGTTTCGCCCGCGCCCTGGCTACCGGTTCACCGCCGAAGACAGCGTGTATGTGGCGCCGGACGCCACAGGCCAGGGTATTGGCCGCGCCGTTCTCGCCCCGGTCATCGCGGCCTGCGAGGCCTTTGGCCTGCGCCAGTTGGTGGCCGTGATCGGCGACAGCGGCAATGCCGCGTCCATCGGGCTGCACACCTCTCTGGGCTTTGAGCATCGTGGCGTCGGCCAGAGCTTTGGCTTCAAACATGGCCGCTGGGTCGATATCGTCTGGATGCAGAAAGCGCTCAACGGCGGCGACACCCGCCCACCCGACACCGAGGGCATCGCGCTCTGAAGGGAACGTTGGCTGCGCTTCCTGGACAGTTATAGAACCGCATGCTCGGCACCAGCACCTGATCTTCGACGAACGTTGGCAGATATTCGGATTCTGGGCCTAGCCGCCTGATGTGACGTTCAGGCACGGGGCGTGGAGCGCGCAGGCCATCGAGACGCGGCGTCTTCTCGCCAAGGCTGAGGTCGTTATGCGCGTCGCAGCGAGAGTTGGCCGGAAGCTAGGTCGCGGACATCTATCTCGCTTGGTACCCGGCGGCGGACCGTGAGCGGATGTCTGCTTTGAGGCCCGAACCCAACGGTTAGAATCGACCCTTCTGAGACATTGGAAAGGTCTGTTTCTCGGCAACCCAGGCCGGAGCCGCCGAGGCCCGTGTACCCAGACCATCAGTTGATGGGCGGGCACTATTCAGGCACCACCTATCTATAGCTGATCGTCCACAACGGTGCCGCAGAGAGGCGAAGACGCCAGATGCCAAAAGACGATGCCACCAAGATCAACCAGGACGGCTGGAACCGCCGGGTCGAGGAACAGGACGTTTGGACGCGCCCCGTCCCACCAGAAGAAACCAGCC
>JANNFM010000488.1:0-3259 GCA_031379795.1 Alphaproteobacteria bacterium | reverse complement strand
CCTTCGAAGACGATGTCGGACTGCTTGAACGAGAGCGGAAGGCCTGCGGCGATGCGGATCTGTTCGCGCACCAGGTCGATGCCGGTGATGGCCTCGGTGACTGGGTGTTCGACCTGCAGGCGGGTGTTCATCTCGATGAAGAAGAACTCGCCGTCCTCCCACAGGAACTCGATGGTGCCCACGCCCAGGTAGCCGATGGCCTTGATCGCGTCGGTGACCACCTTGCCGATCCTGGCGCGGCCGGCGGCGTCGAGCGCCGGGGAGGGGGCCTCTTCCATCACCTTCTGGTGACGCCGTTGCAGTGAGCAATCGCGTTCACCAAGGTGACAGACATTGCCGAAGCTGTCGGCGATGACCTGGAGTTCGATGTGGCGCGGGGTCTGGAGATAGCGCTCCATGTAGACCGCGTCGTCGCCGAAGGCGGCCTTGGCTTCGGAACGCGCGGTTTGAACGGCTTCGACCAGGTCGTCCTCGGACTTGGCGACCTTCATGCCGCGTCCGCCACCGCCAGCGGCGGCCTTGATCAGGACCGGGAAGCCGATTTCCTTCGCGGCGGCAAGCGCCTCTTCTTCCGTGGTGACCGCCCCGTCGGAGCCGGGCACGACAGGGATGCCGACGGCCTTCACCGCCTGCTTGGCGGTGATCTTGTCACCCATCATCCGGATGTGTTCGGGCTTGGGGCCGATGAAGGTGAAGCCATGGGCGTTCACGATCTCGGCGAACCGGGCGTTCTCCGACAGGAAACCGTAACCGGGATGCACGGCCTGGGCGCCGGTGATCTCGCAGGCCGCGATGATTGCCGGGATATGCAGGTAGCTTTTGGAGGCCGGGGCCGGGCCGATGCACACGCTCTCGTCGGCCAGTCGCACCCACATGGCGCTGGAGTCGGCTTCGGAGTGCACCGCCACCGTGGCGATGCCCATTTCCTTGCAGGCCCGGTGGACCCGCAAGGCGATCTCGCCGCGATTGGCGATGAGGATTTTGTCAAACATGGCGCTATTCGATGATCGCGAGCGGTTCACCGAACTCCACCGGCTGACTGTCTTCGATCAGAACCTCCAGCAGCTTGCCGGCGCGGGGCGCGGGGACGGGGTTCATGGTCTTCATCGCTTCGATGATGAAGAGGGTCTGGCCCGCCTCTACCGTGTCGCCGATTTGCACGAAGGACGGAGAGCCCGGGTTGGGCTGGAGGTACACCGTGCCCACTATCGGAGACTTCACAGTCTCGCCGCGTGACGCCGACGTGGCGACCGGCGCGGAGGATGGCGACGCAGGCGCTGCGGATACCGGCGCCATGGCCGGTGCCGCGTATTGAACAGTCGCAGCGGCGGTCAGGGTCTTGACCACCCGGACTTTCAGGCCGCCGTGCTCGACCTCGATTTCGGACAGACCGGTCTCGGTCAGGATGTCCGCCAGCTTGCGGACCAGACGCGTGTCGATCTGATCGGTGGGCGCCTTTGACGTAGTGGGCATGGAAACGGCCTCAATCCTTGGCTTCAAGTCTAGCGGACCAGGCCCGCGGCGGCCTCGACGGCCAGTTCATAGCTCTTCGCGCCGAAGCCGGAGACCAGCCCCGTGGCGGCGAGCGAAACGTAGGTTTCCCGGCGGAACGCTTCCCGCGCCGCCGGGTTCGAAAGATGACACTCGATCACCGGAATACTCAGCATCTTGAGGGCATCGAGGATCGCGATGGAGGTGTGCCCGTAGGCCGCCGGGTTGATCACCAGAGCGCAGGCGGCGTCGCGCGCCTCCTGAATCCAGTCCACCAGGGCACCCTCGTGGTTGGATTGCCTGAACACGACTTCATGCCCCAGGGACTTGGCCCGCGCCTCACAGAGGTCGCGCACGTCATCCAGGGTCTGATGGCCATAGATTTCCGGCTCGCGTGTGCCCAACAAATTGAGGTTGGGGCCGCTCAACACATAGATCGGTTTGCCCATTCGGCTCCGCCGTCGATTCCGGTGTCTTGTAACGGGCGAGGCGCCGCGTCACAAGCATGGCGACCGGAGCGCTGCAATTGAACCTGACGGTAAATGGAGAGTCCCGCACGTTTCAGGGCGTCGCTGACGTGGCGGGCCTGGTCGCGGCGCTGGGGCTCGACACCAAAAAGCTGGCTGTGGAACGCAATCTGGAGATCGTTCCGCGTTCGGCCTATGCCAGGACAGCGCTGGCCGACGGCGACCGGATCGAGATCGTGCATTTCATTGGAGGCGGCTGACATGGATGGGTCTCAACAGACGGACGACACCTGGTCGGTGGCCGGTCGCACGTTCCGGTCGCGTCTGATTGTGGGGACCGGGAAGTACAAGGACTATGCCCAGAACGCCGCCGCCGCGGAGGCTGCGGGCGCTGAGATCGTGACGGTGGCGATCCGACGTGTGAACCTGTCCGATCCCAGCCAGCCGATGCTGGTGGACTATGTGAAGCCGGACCGGTTCACGTTCTTGCCGAACACGGCGGGGTGTTTCACGGGCGAGGACGCGGTGCGAACCCTGCGTCTTGCCAGGGAAGCCGGGGGCTGGGACCTGGTGAAGCTGGAGGTGCTCTCCAACACCAAACACCTGCTGCCCGACATGGAAGAGACCCTGCGGGCCTTGAAGTTGCTGATCGCCGACGGCTTTCAGGTGATGGTCTATTGCTCGGATGATCCGGTTTATGCGCAGAAACTGGAAGACGCGGGCGCCGCGGCGATCATGCCGGCGGCGGCGCCGATCGGCTCGGGGCGGGGCATCCAGAATATGCTCAACCTGGGCCTGATCATCGAACAGACCAAGGTGCCGGTGCTGGTGGACGCTGGCGTCGGCACGGCGTCCGACGCGGTGATCTCCATGGAACTGGGCTGTGAAGCGGTGCTGATGAACACCGCCATCGCCGAGGCCAAAGACCCGATCCGGATGGCGCGGGCGATGAAGCACGCGGTGATTGCGGGCCGCGAGGCCTATCTGGCGGGGCGGATGGACAAGCGGATGTACGCCGATCCCTCGTCGCCGAGGGCCGGGTTGATCTAGGGATCGAGTTTGGGCGCGCCTTTCTCCTCCCCTATCGGGGCAGGGGGACCGCGGACCGCGGTGGAGGGGGCCGCCGTCCTACAGCTTTCGGTGGCGTCGCTCATCTGCCGGACTGGGGGCCCTGGATGCGATTGTCAGCCTCGATTGGCGACGGGTTCAGCTGCGGCGAGGCCCCCCCCCCCCCCCACGCGCGGGGCCCCACCCCCCAAGGGGGAGGAGGGGGGGGGGATGGGGGCGGGGGGGGTGGGTGG
>JANNFM010000436.1:0-2721 GCA_031379795.1 Alphaproteobacteria bacterium | reverse complement strand
TCGCCATTGGCAGACTGACGGCAGCGTGTCATTCATCACCGCCATGTGCGGGCGATAGATCCCTGAGATCGTCGTGAATCCGCCGGTTGCATACACCCGGCCGGGGCCGGTCGTCAGGGTGGACACATACGCGGGAAAGCTGAAGTTGGGATTCCAAGAGCTGAGCGCCGGCGCCTGGATGCTTGGGAAATCGATGGCAGCGATCGCCGGGCGCGGAGTCGCCCCGATTGATCCGAACGACCCGCCTAGGTATAGGCGCTGGCCGACCGTCGAAAGCGCATTGACGTTCGGCACGCTGATGCTCCAGACCTCGGCGACCCCATCGGCAAATCGGCGGGCCCGGATCGAGCCGCCGGCCCCCACAAAGAAGCGCCCCATCGTCTCACTGGAGGCTATCAAACCGATCCCGTCAGGCTGAGACCAAAGCAGGTCCCCTGTCGCCGCGTCAAACCCGCAGGCGCCCAGTGAACAGGGAAGACAGAGCACGCCGCCGCCCAGCGCCATGGCCGTTGTCCCAACTTGTTCAAACGCGACGAAGTTCTGGTCAGGCGCTCCCGTAATCGTGTCTACTGCCGCCAACACCCGAGGACCCTCGTTGTTGGAAACAGGGGTGAATCGTCCCGAGAGAAAGACACGCGTTGGCGTCGCCACCATTCCCTGCACCACCAGGTGGTGTCCCGGTGGCGGGACAAGTCCGGGTTCCCAGGGAAGAAGCTGGCCCGTGACTAAGTCGAATGCCACGGCACCTGCGCGGTGTTCTCCGCCCGTCACCTCCTGGTTGCCGCCAATCGCGACCGATTGGCCGGCCACCGCCAACGCGGAGATGATGGTGATGGCTACGCCGGCGCTTGGACCTGGGTCCCAGGGCGACACCGCTCCGGTGACGCGGTCGACGGCGCCCAAGCCGACACGGACGGAAGTATTGATCGAATTGAAGGCGCCGGCGATGATCACGTCGGAGCCGGATACTGCTAGGCCTATGACCTCGGGTGTAGTTTCGTTAGAGGCGACAACCGGATTCCAAGACCTGAGGAGACCGGTCACAAGGTCGAATGCCGCAACCTTGCCCCGTGCCGTGGCATTGACGGTCAGGAAGCGGCCGCCGATGAACAGGTCGTTGCCAGACACCGCAATGGCGTTGACGGTATTGTCCACGGTTGCCTGAAACGGCAGCAGCGAACCGGTCAGGCGATTAATCGCGGCCACGCGCTGGCGAGGGGTCCCATCTATCGTAGTAAAGCCGCCGCCCACGTACACGACATCACCGACGATGCAGAGCGATCCGACGAACGAGTTTGCTGCCGGGTGCCACGAGGTCGGTTGCTGGGTTGTGAGATCGATGGCCGCAAGATTTTGACATGGAGTAAGTACAACCTGGTTGAAACTGCCGGCTATGTACAACGTGCCCGATGCGATCGCCATGTCTACGACGGCGCCTTGCACTACCCAGGCTTCTCCGCCGGGGGAGTTCGGCCCGATTGGATAGGCGACAACGCCGCCGGACGCAAAGCCTACATAGACACGCTGGCCGTCGGTCGCGACAGCAAGCCCCTGCCCCACTGGGCCGGGTGTCCACGGTCCCAGCGCGCCGTCTGACAGGATGTGCGCCAGGTTCTGGCGGGGCTGGCCATTGACAATGACGAAGTCGCCGACGATGTACCACCCTCCGGAACCATCCGGAGCGATGTCCACAACTTTGCCTTCGACCTGAGGAAAGGTTGTGCCCATCGCACCTGAGGCCGCATCCACCGCGGCAAACCCCCCTGTGTTCGGCCCCACGCGAGAGAAGTTGCCGCCGATGTACGCGCGTTGGCCGACGACAGCCGCGACCGGACAGGTTCCGTCGGGCGACCAGAAGTCTGTCCGTGGGAAGGAACGCGGGGTTTGGGCCAGCGCTACGGTGGGAAAAAGCGGCACGAGGACGGTCAAGATCTTGATGCGGTGTTGCACGGGCGACTCCTCTGTTCGTAAGCAAAGCGCCGACTGGCGCCCGCCGCTGCCACGACTCCCTTATCCCCGCTCCCGCGGTTCCCGTTCCTGCCGCCGCCGGACGGTAGGGACCCTGCGGCTTCCGGCTTCCCGCGCTTTTCGTACAAATTAATCAAGGAGCGCCGGATGGTGTAGAGCCTTGAGTCCCCGGGATTCAGGGACTTCAGAAGCTGATCGTGGAGCGCGAGCAGGTCCGAGAATTCCGCGCGCCCGCCCGGCGTTAGAAACACACCCGTGCGGCGATCAGCGCCAAAAACCGGAGAATCCGCGCGATCATCCCTCATTCCTGCCATTCCTCTGTGTTTTGGCAGCCCCGATTCGCCATCGGCGCATTAGGAAGTGACCGGGAGCATAGTATGTTGATTCACTCACAACACATTTGGGAGGCACCCTAATGAATCTATGCAGGCACACGGCTGCCGCTGCCATTCTCGGGCTGTGCCACGCATCGACGCCGGTCGGGGCACAAACCACCTACACGGTCACGTCGCTTGGTTCACTCGGTGGCAAGTTCGGCGTGTGTTGGGGCATCAACGCGTCTGGGGTTGCAGTCGGCGAGTCTCAGGATGTTTCCGGACGCAATCGCGCGTTCCGCTGGGATTCAAACAGCGGAATCGTTGATCTCGGTACGCTTGGTGGCCTCGCGGCGGGCGCATACGACATCAACGGTGCGGGAGCGATCGTCGGTTGGGCAAGGAACCCAGCCGGACTTGATCGCGCCTTTATATGGAC
>JANNFM010000409.1:0-2131 GCA_031379795.1 Alphaproteobacteria bacterium | reverse complement strand
AGCGGACATTTGATTAGCTACGAAAAGCGGACATCTTCATTTGCTATCGACAGGTGCCGACGTCGCCTCAGCAACAGCTGGAAACCCGGGCTGGTTCGACAGCCGCACGTGCCGGTGCGCCGCAGCAGGCTGCGGTCATGGACGCCGGGATTGCGCCCACATCCTCGCCGTACGCGGTCGCCTCGCCGAATGTGAAAAACGTCTCCCACCGCACGCCCGCCGGATCACTGACCCAGCTTTTGTCGGACTGCGCGTAGCAGCAGGTGGTCGCTTCCTGGTCCAGGGTGACGTTGCCCGCTGCCTTCAGCCTCCCGGCCAATTCACCGAGCTCGGCCTGCGAATCTACCTGGATGCCCACATGATCGACGCCGACCGCACCCCCTCGGGTCGAGATCGCGAAGTTCACCTTGGGATCATCCAGCATCCACTTGGCGTAGTCGTCCTTGACCACGCCGGGCCCGGTGCCGAACAGGGCCTCGTAGAACAGGATGGATTGAGCCAGGTCGGGGACACTGACATGCAGGTGAAGGCGTTTCATGGAAGACACTCCTTGGACAAACAGTATGTTTCTATATTTCCAGAATTATCGACTCGTCAAGTCTGACATATGAAAACTCCGACTGGCACACGCGCCCCCGCCGGCCCTATGATCCTGCATGGCCGTCGCGTTCACCCGGGAAGAAGACTACGAAGCCCAGGCGGCGAACCTGCCGGATCGCCCGATCTCGCCCCACCCCAACCTCGTCACGGCAACTGGCCTCGCCGCCATCGAGACCGAACTGGCGTCGGCGCGCGCCGCCTATGCTGCGGCTCAGTCCGAAGGCGGCATCAGCGCAGATCGCACCGCCATGGCGCGCGCCACCCGAGACCTTAAATACTGGTCCTCCCGCCGCGCCTCGGCGCAACTGACCGAACCCGTCGAGGCTCCCGGCACGGTCCAGTTCGGCCGCACTGTCGAGGTCGAGCGTGAAGACGGCCGCCGCCGCCAGACGTTCCGCATCGTCGGCGAGGATGAGGCCGATCCCAAACAGGGCTCCATTTCCTACGCCTCACCGCTGGCGGCGGCCCTGCGCGACAAGGCCGTGGGCGATGTTGTCCTGCTGAACGGAGCGGAAGTTGAGATCATGGCGGTCCGCTAGACTCAAATTCGCTGGTGTTTCCCCCGCGGCGCCGCGATACCTTTCGCAAAACATGCAATTCGAACGAGGAGGACAGCCATGCGCGATCTCATCATCCGGAACGGCACCATCGTAGACGGCTCCGGCGGCGCACCTTTCATCGGCGATATCGCCATCGAGGGTGATCGCATTGTCCAGGTCGGCAAGGTCGACGGCTCCGCCCGCCGAGAGATCGACGCGACGGGTCAGATCGTCACCCCCGGCTGGGTCGACATCCATACCCACTACGACGGTCAGGCGACCTGGGATGCGGTGCTGGCCCCGTCCAGCTGGCACGGCGTCACCACCGCCATCATGGGCAACTGCGGCGTCGGCTTCGCGCCCGTCCGGCCCGACGCCCACAACTTCCTGATCGAGCTTATGGAGGGCGTCGAGGATATCCCCGGCGTCGCCCTGCACGAGGGCATCGACTGGACCTGGGAAACCTTCCCCGAATACCTCGACGTGCTGGAGGCCAAGCCCCGCGCCATCGATGTCGGCACCCATGTGCCCCACGCCCCCATTCGCGCCTATGTGCTGGGCGACCGCTGCAACACCGACTACCAGCCCAACGCCGCCGAGATCGCGCAGATGGCGGCCCTGGTGCGCGAGGGCGTCGAGGCCGGTGCGCTCGGCTTCTCCACCTCCCGCACCCTGCTGCACAAGGATCTGAAGGGCGTCCACATGCCGGGCACCTTTGCCGGATCCGACGAGATGCTGGCGCTGGGCATGTCGATGAAGGGCCTGCGCCATGGCGTTTTCGAGATGGTCTCCGACCACCTGGGCGATGACGATGAGTGGACCTGGGTCAAGGGTTTCGCCCAGGAGACTGGCCTGCCGGTGACCCTGGTCGCCACCTCGGCCGGCGCCTATCAGGGCGACAAGATGTACAATATCGCCGAGGAGAGCCGCGCTGAGGGCATGGATATCCGCCCGCAGATCGCCGGCCGCCCGACCGGGATCCTGCAGGGCCT
>JANNFM010000234.1:0-4350 GCA_031379795.1 Alphaproteobacteria bacterium | reverse complement strand
AACCAGTCGCGTCGTTGAGCAGCGCCTCCCCGCCGAGAATTCGCATCATGCGATTGGGAATGGGCACCCGCGACGCGATGGCCGACACGGCTATGGGGTCGGTGGGCGAGAGGACAGCCGCAAGCGCGAACGCCACCGCCGTGGCGATCGGGCCGGTTACAGGGCTCATCAGAAGGTGCTTCAAACCTGGCGTACCTGACCAACACGCCATCCCGAACCTGTCGGGAGGACCACCTAAAGTCGCATCGAACCGTTCATCGGTCCATAGGGTGAAGGTTTCGACCTGAGGTCACCCCCGCGGCCGCACGAAACAGGAGAGGCCTGCCGACTTGAATCCGGCACAGAATTGACCAGCCTCGGCTGAATTCGAGAAGCCGCCAGCCACGGCCCGATACCAGGTCTTGCCGGCCACGTCCGCCTTCTCGACCCAGACCTTGCGCCCACCCAGTCTGCCTCCCAGGCTCGCCAACAACGCGCGGGCTGAGGCATCCGAAGCCGCGGCACCCAATTGTGCCACCAGGCCTGAGCCCGGCGCGGCGACCGACACAGCCACCGGCGCAGGTTTTGCCGGTTTAGCCCGAAGTGGCGGCGGGGCGGCCCTGGCAACCTGAACAGGATCGGTCGGCGTCGCGTTTTCCGCAACGCTGGCCGGTGATGCAATCGCAGGGTCCACCTGCGCCAGCTTCACCGCCGAGGACCTGAAGGGTCCCATGAATCCCGGCTCACAGGCCGCGCGCCAGGCATGCTCGACCGCCGTCCCGGGCTCCGGCGTTCGCCAGGTGGTTTCGCCAGCCCGCAGGACCTTGCGCTCGCCCAGCAGGTTGCGATTGGAATAGCCGGTGGTCTCACCCAGCTTGATCCGGCGGTTCTGACAGTCAGCGGTCAGGGAGACATGCCATGACAGCGCCCCGGTCCGCGACTGGATTTACTGGCTAAGGGCCTCTGCGCGAATCACCAGCCGGGGCCCCGGCCCCGCGCCTGCGGGAAAGGTTGAAACCACGGAGGTCAGCGCCTGCGGCGTCACGGCGACCACCTGATCCGGCAGTATATCGGTCTCGCGCTGCAGCCAGACCAGCAGGGTTTCGCGCTCCAGCGCCGCCGGGAACGGCGACGTCTGCGCCGTTGCCGCACCAGCCCCGGCCAGCGACAGGAGTGAGACGGTCAAAGCGCCGACAGCCCGCATGATTTTTCCCGCATCCCTCATGCCCGCAACCTGTTCGCGATGGCCCGCCAGCGCAAGCGCCCGGCCCCTTCGCAGCTGTGGACAACCGGTATCTCCCGACGTGCCAAAGACCGCCTTTACGAATTCCGTCCGCATATCACGATTTGTGAACTGCGGGGCCGGACGTTCACACTCCCATAGTGAACAGCGTTTATAAAGTCCTCGAGGGTCTGGGGCCTCTCTGACGACTGAGCTCCTGACTTACGACTGCGGTGACCAGCGCAGAACACTACGGATCGTCGGGAGTAAAATCGGGTGGCAAAAGCGTCGGACCGCACATTTCGCAGTCTGAAAGGACTCGAAAAGACGGCCTCGACCAGCCGCGTGTTGAACCTTGCCGCGCTCCAGACTCGCAACGCGGACAATCCCGAGCACAACAAGCACCCCATCTTCGTTGCGAGCAGCCTGAGCGGCGCGGTGATTGTGCGCCACCGGCTGCGCATGCAGGAACGCGAGTCCTTCGACAGACCGCGATACAGCGCCACAAAGCTGATAATCCCCTTCACGCGATCAGACCTCAGCCTTGGCGGGCGCACGATTTTTGTCGCCGAGCGCGGCTGGCTAGACGTTCTGGACGAGCTGCGCGGAGAGGCACCGGACATGGCCCGGGACATCGGCGTTCTGGAAGCCATCGACGAGCTCCCGTCCCTCGACCCCTTCCTGTTGCGCGAACACCTGAAACGCCGCGGGTTCGAAATCAGCCCCAGCCACTTCGAGATTTCGGCACCCGATCTGGCGCGCATGCAACGCTTTGTGGGCACGGAGATCACCAAGCTGATCGAGCTGGCCTACCGCGACGTCGCCGGGGCGATGGAAAGTAATACCTCGCGGCTGGTCGAAGCCCTGCTGTCTGCGAAGACCGACTCACGGCTTGAGCCGCTGCGACTTACGCTCCGGCTGGAGCCAGAGAACTACAAGGAAGGCATCTTCGCCTGGAAGGGCTTCCTGTACTACAAATGGGTCCTGAACAGTCTTTGGCCGGACCTGAAGGAGGTCTTTGCTGACCTGGGCAAGGTCCGCGTGATTGGTCCCATCGATCGCGAAACCGCCATGGAGCTCGAAGCCACGAAGGGCCGTCTGCGCACCAAGATGGAGCGTCAGGTCAAGGCGGTCATGGGGCATCTGAACGTCTATGACGAGACGTTTGCGCAGCTGACCGGGGAAGGCAACGCCGTTGCGTTCCGCGACTTCCTGCTGAAATCACCCGAACTGTTCCTGTCCCTGGGCGAGGGCTGCGGCCTGATCAGTCATATCGCCACCTACTGGCGCTATCAGTTCGCGCGCGGCAAACCGCTGCACGCCGACGCCGTGCAACTGGTGGATATCCTGCAGGACTTCGAAGCCAGCCTGGGGACCATCGACGAACTCGCTCAAATCGCGGCCTGAGCGCAAGGCCGAGCTGACTACCGCGACGCCGGAAACAGCCAGCGGGCCAGCATCATGGCGGCCAGCGCGCCGGCCAGTTGCCCCGCCAGAAATCCCGGCACGGACATCGGCGCAATTCCGGCGAAACTGTCCGTGAGGCTGCGCGCCAACGTCACCGCCGGATTGGCAAACGAGGTCGAGGCCGTAAACCAGTAGGCCGAGGTGATATAGAGCCCAACCGCCACCGGCGTGAACTCGGGCCGCGCCCGGCCGGTGCCCAGGATTGTCAGGATCAGTCCGAAGGTGGCGACCGCCTCGGAAAACATCTGGGCGGGGCCATCCCTGAGTTTCGCCGAAACTTCCAGAACCGGCACAGCAAACATCAGGTGCGCTGCCCAGACGCCCAGCACAGCGCCCAGGGTCTGCACCGCCACATAGCCCATCGCCAACCCGGCGCCGATCTCGCGCCGCAGCGCCATCACCAGGGTCACCGCCGGATTGAAATGGGCGCCCGACAGAGGTCCGAACACCGTGATCAGCACCACCAACCCAGCGCCGGTCGCCAGCGTATTGCCAAGCAGGGCGATGGCGTCATTGCCGCCCGCCAGCCGCTCGCCCATGATCCCGGAGCCCACCACGATCATCAGCAACAACGCCGTGCCCAGTGCCTCGGACACGAGACGTCGGGCCGAATTTGGAACGATGACGCTCACTCGCTCGCCCCGTCGGCGGTTTCGCCAATATCGCGCACCCGGCGTTGCAGTGACATCCGGTCGAGCTTGGCCATCGGTAGCGCCAGCAAAAGGTCGATACGGTTTCGAAGCAGGCGCGCGGCCTCGCGGAAGGCCACCGCGATCTCCGCCTCGGTGCCGGTCGCCGCAGCAGGATCGGGAATACCCCAGTGAGCGCTGATCGGCTGACCGGGCCAGATCGGACAAACCTCACCGGCTGCGTTGTCGCAGACCGTAATCACGAAATCGAGCTGCGGCGCGCCGACGACTGCAAACTCATCCCACGGTTTCGAACGAAACTCGTCGTCACGATATCCAAGGGCGCGAGTCAACGGATATGCATGTGAATTGACTTCGCCCTTCGGCATCGAACCTGCCGACCAGGCGCGAAAGCGGCCCTCGCCCAGTCGATTCAAGAGTGCCTCGGCCAAGATTGAGCGTGCAGAATTTCCGGTGCACAGAAACAGGACATTAAGACTCACGGCCATCAGCAGATATCTCCTTCAGCAGCACATGGTCGGCTGGCGACCAAAGCCATCGGCGCGCAGATCTCCGGAGATCCCGCGCAGCAGTCTTCCATCAGGAACGCCAGCAGGTCGCGCATCTGGCCATAGGCCGCCGCATAGATGATGGAACGCCCGTCGCGGCGCGAGGTCACCAGACCCGCGCCGCTCAGGATATTCAGGTTCGACGACAGCGTGTTGGGCAACACCCCGGTCGCTCGCGCAATCTCCCCCGCCGCCATGCCGTCCTGACCCGCCTGCACCAGCAGCCGGAAGATCGAAAGTCGGCCTTCATGCGCCAGGGCGGACAGCGCGGCGACGGCAGGGGTTGATTCCATAGTTCGAGATTACCGGAAATTTGCGGGCGTGACACGGTGCCGACGTCGCCTTGTGGGTAGCACACGATATGTCCGGTTTTCGTAGCAGACGATCTGTCCGGTTTGGCCGGGGTGGATCTGATGCATGCGGAGATACGGATGGCACGGATTGGCGAGGCGATTGGACGCTACAAGCGCGGGGGGATGAGCTG
>JANNFM010000363.1:0-1964 GCA_031379795.1 Alphaproteobacteria bacterium | reverse complement strand
TGGAAGGCGACAAGAGCCTTGGCGACCTGCTGCTGGTGTTCGCCGGCCTCAAGCGCCAGCCGCGGATTCCGCGCCGGCGGCGGACGGCGGCGCGAGACGCCGCCGCGTTGGGCGCGTCAGGGCAGCGGCAGGGGGACCCGCCAAACCTCCTGCAGGAAGAAACTACACATCCAGACGGACCCGTGACCCACCCGTAACGCGTCGCCGCCGCGCCCGACGTACTGGGCCACGACCGTGTTGGTGCGGGGGTCGATCTGGGTGAGCGGCACATCGATCGCGGTGGTCCACCCGAACCCGGACCCCACCGCGACATCTCCGCCGACACCGGGCGTCCCGACCGCGATGGTCGCGGTGACCTGGTTGCTGGCCGGGTCGATCCGCGAGACCGTCCCGTCCCCCTGGTTGAGGATCCACACCGCCCCTTCCCCGCAGGCGAGGAATCGCGGAGTGGGCCCCACCGGGATTTCGGCTATCACACGGTCGGCGCGCGGGTCGATGCGGCTGACCAGGTCGCCGTCGGTGCAGGTGGCCCAGACCGATCCCGCGCCCACGGCCGGCGCATAGGAGCCCGGCGCGGTGGCGATGCGCCCCGACACCGCGTTGGTGGTCGGATCGACCCGTAGCAGGGCGCCCTGCCGGTCGGCGAACATCCAGACCGCCCCTTCACCCGCCGCGATCCCGCCCTCGCTGTCGGCGACGGTCGTGGGGATGCTGGCGACAACCGCGTCGGTCCGCAGGTCGACGCGCTCGAGGCGCGCGGCGCCGCAGCTCGGGGCCCAGACGCTGCCGAACCCGACCGCGAGGCCGGAACAGGGCGCGCGGCCCACCGGCGTCGTGGCCGCCACGCGGTTGGTGGCGAGATCGATGCGCGCCAGGCTGTTGGCGGCCTTGTTGGAGATCCAAACACCCTGCGGCGCGATCCCCACCCAGTCGGGGCTGCCGGGGATGGGGATCACCGCGGCGATCGGCAGTTCCTCAATCGGGCGCTGGACGCGGCTGAGGTCAGGCATGGGGATGCGCCTCAGTACGGTTCGCCGATGATGAAGTCGTCATGGACGTCGCGGCGCGGTGCGTCGGCCATGGCTTCGCAGGCGAGATGGAGTTCCTCGATGTGCGCGGCGGTGAGCGGCAGGGCGTGCTCGTGCGGCTGGAAATTGCAGGGGATCGGATAGATCCGGCCCGGTGTGGCGGTCATCTCGATGTGGTTGCCGAGGACGTGGCCGATCTCATGGCGGCGCGCGAAGGCGGCCAGGCGCGCGGCGCTGGCGCGGTAGGCGGGCCAGTCCTGGATGGTGAGCCGGCCGGGGTAGAGTGTGTCGCCGGTGAGCAGGATCTTGGTGGCGGCGTCGTAGATGGCGATGTGGCTCTCCTCGTGTCCGGGGATCGGGAAGACCGTCAGCTGGCGGCCGCCGAGGTCGAGCTGCGCCTCGCCGTCGGGCCAGGCGACGAGGCCGTAGAAGGCCTTCACCCACGGCAGGGTGGGCGCGACGATGGTGGTGCGGAGCCGGCCGTCGAACTGGCTGTCCCAATAGGCGTGATCGCCGTGTCCGTGGGTGTGGGCGACGATGAGGTCGATACCTGCCTGGGCGCGCGCGGCGAGCCGCGCGGCGATGATCGCCTCGAGGGTGGCCCGGATCGGGATGATGCCGTGGTCGTGGTCCGGGTCCAGCCGCGGCCCGGTGTCGAACACGATCGCCCGGTCCGCCCCGAACAGCAGGTAGATGAAATTGCCTTCGTAGCTGAGGCACTTGCTGAGCCGCAGGATGTAGGTGTCGTCGTTGAAGGCGTGGACCTGGATCGGGGGATCGGCGCAGTGGTCGCAGTCCGCCGCCCCATGGATCCAGGCGACGGCCTCAAGGGGTGTGGTCATCGCGGTCCCCTCAGCCTAAGGCGCCGCCGCGGCTGGCCGTCATCCGCGACAGAAGGGCCGGGCCGCGTCGGGGCTCAAGGGTCAGGTCGGGCCG
>JANNFM010000359.1:0-3427 GCA_031379795.1 Alphaproteobacteria bacterium | reverse complement strand
GGACGAGGAATCCTTCAGGCCGCCATGGGCGCCAAAGCCCGGGCGCAGCGACACCCCGGCGCCATCCATCAGCCCGCCCCATAGCGACTGCCCGGCTTCCTGTTCGGCCTCGAACCCGCGGGTGCGGACAAAGCGGTTGCGGTAGTTGGCGCGACCAGCCTTGAAGTCGATGACGTGGACCATGCCATCCCCGTCGAAGGGGTGATAGCGGCCCAGTGCCTGATGCACCGGGTTCTCGGTGTTGCGCACATAGACGCCGTCGATGTCGGTGGGGATGGTGCCTTCCAGGACCTCGAGATCGGTGGCGTCGACTTCCTCATGCAGAGGGGTCCAGGCACCGTTGAGATAGGGGTGGTTGCTGGGCTGCAGCGACGTCTTGATGTACGGCAGGCGGTCCAATTTCATTTCATACATTCCGGCGTGTAGAGGCGTGTCAAACTAGCAGTATAGTCTTGTTGTGCAAGTGACTGGCACGTGCCGCGCGTCCATCTCCGAACGGGTTCTGATTTCGCGTGGACAAGTGAGTTTGGCCATGGTGCCTTGCCGTAATGTCCGAGCAGTCCAACCCGGCGGGGCGACGCAATGGGTTCCTGGATCGCGTGGAGCGTCTGGGTAACGCGCTGCCAGACCCGGTCTTCATTTTCATCGGCATCATCGCGGCCCTCGTTGTCGCCTCGGTTGTGGCTAGCGCCGCAGGATTGTCTGCGGTCAATCCCGTCACCGGCGAGACCCTCGTCGCCACCAGTCTGCTGAGCGAGAGCAACGTACAGAAATTCTTTTTGGAGATGCCCAAGACCTACACCGGATTTGCGCCGCTGGGTCTGGCGTTGACCCTGATGCTGGGAGCCTCGGTGGCGGATCGCAGTGGCTTGTTCACGGCGCTGCTGCGGGCCAGCCTGGTTGGAGTGCGAAAGAGCCTGCTGGTTCCGACCGTGTTTGTGGTTGGCATGCTGACCTGCCATGCCATTGACGCGGGATACTTCGTCTATGTGCCCCTGGCGGGCATGGCGTTTGCCGCAGCCGGCCGGCATCCGATCGCCGGCCTTGCCACCGGGTTTGCCGGCGCGGCGGTGGGTCTGTCCGGCAATCTGCTCCCGGGGCAGTACGACGTCCTGATCTTCGGACTCACGGAAACGGGCGCGCGATTGATCGATCCGACCTGGACAATGAACCCGCTCGGGAACTGGTGGTTCGGCCTCGGGATTGCCGTCGTATTCACTTCGTTGGCCTGGCTGATCGTGGAACGGGTTATGGAACCCCGTCTGGGACCCTGGACAGGCGACACCGGCGCCGTCGACATGTCGGAAACCCGGCTTTCGCCGCAGGAACGTCGTGGTCTGGTCGCCGCGGCTCTTGCGCTCGTCGGGATCGTCGCGGCGGCTGCAGCGCTCGCACTGTGGCCGGGCTACACGCCGCTGTACGACGAAAGCGCGGTCGGCAACGCGCGCTCGACGCCGTTGTTCCGCAGCCTAACCGCCTGGTTCTTCCTGCTCTTCCTGGCAACCGGCTGGAGCTACGGCGCGGTCGTCGGAACGATCCGGACGCACCGCGATGTGGTGGACATGATGTCCGAGGGTCTGAAGACGGTGACGCCGTACCTGGTCCTGGTGTTCTTCGCGGCGCATTTCGTGGCGATGTTCGGATGGTCCAACATGGGGCCGATCACGGCGATCCTGGGCGCGGAACAACTGCGGGCGATGAATGCGCCGCCGGCGCTGCTGCTCCCGATGTTGACGACCATGTCGGCCTGGCTGGACTTCCTGATTGCGTCCGGCTCGGCCAAGTGGGCGGCCATGTCACCGGTGGCTACGCCCATGATGATGCTGTTGGGGGTATCGCCAGAGATGACGACGGCGGCCTATCGGGTTGGCGATACCGTCACCAACCTGATCTCGCCGCTGAATGCGTACTTTGTCCTGACCTTCACCTACTGTCGCCGGTGGATCCCGGATTTCCGACTTGGGACACTGCTGGCGCTGATGCTGCCGCTGGCTGTCGCCTTCTATTTTGGCGGGGCCGCGCTGACGGCTGCCTGGGTGGCGCTGGAACTTCCGGTCGGGCCGGGCGCAAGCGTGGCCTACCATCTGCCGACGCCGCCCGCTAAGTAGGCTGGAACTCAGCTAGCAACGACACGGGCAGGAAATCATGAAACTCAACGACAAGATCATCGTCGTCACCGGCGCGGCCAGTGGCATTGGCCGGGCTCTGGCGCAGCGGTTTGTGGCCGAGGGCGCGCGGACTGTGGTGTGTTCCGACCGGGATGGTGACGGCGTGCGCGCCGTGGCGGCGGAAATCGGCGGTGTTGCCATTCAGGCTGACGTGTCGCGTGAGGCGGACATCCAGGCGTTGATCGAGCAGACCGAGCGCCAGTGCGGCCCCATCGATCTGTTCTGCTCCAACGCGGGTATCGGGGTCGGCGGCGGCGCGGAGACGCCGACGGACGATTGGCAGCGTATCTGGGACATCAACGTGATGGCCCACGTCTGGGCGGCGCGACATCTGGTGCCGTTGATGGCGGCCAGGGGTGGTGGCTATCTGCTGAATACGTCATCGGCGGCGGGGCTGTTGTCCCAGATCGGGTCGGCACCCTATGCGGTCACCAAGCACGCGGCGGTGGGGCTGGCCGAGTGGCTGGCGATCACCCATGGCGACCAGGGGATCAAGGTCTCGGTGCTGTGTCCGCAGGCGGTGCGCACGGCGATGACGGCAGGTAACCCGGACGGTGTGGCCAGCATCGACGGCATGATGGAGCCCGACGTCGTGGCCGAGGCCTGCGTGCGTGCGATCGAGGCGGAAACCTTCCTGGTGCTACCGCACCCCGAGGTGCTGACCTACATGCGCAACAAGACCAACGACTACGACCGTTGGATCGGCGGCATGCGCAAGTTGAACCGGCGGTTCAACGGCTGACGCGCCGGAGCCGAATGTGAAATTCGGTAAAGTCGGCCCGCAACCCCTGCCAGTGGCCAAACGTTTATGGCATTGGGGAAGCTGGTCCTTCGCGCATTGCGTCGGGCCGCTGGGTAGGGTTCGCGTCTAATGCTGAAATTCGCAAAGGGGCGCGTCGTGTTGGCCGGGCTGGCGCGGCGGGTGTCTGCTGCCGCCGTTGCGCTGTGCCTGGGCGTGTTCCCGGCCAGCGGTGCCATGGCCGCGCTCGACGTGTCGATGAGCATCGCGCCGACCTTTGCGAACCCGATCTTCCCGGGCGATATCACCGCGTTCCGCATCACCCTGGCCAACAGCAATTCGGCCTCCGCGGTCACGGCGGTCGCCTTTACCAACAATCTGCCCGGCGGCCTGCGCGTGGCAGGCATGGGGCTTCGGGCCTATACCTGTACCGACGGCGACGGCGTGGTGACAGCTGGCCAGGGGATCGCCAGTGCGGTCGTGGGCGGCGGAGTGATTTCTCTGGCGAACGGCGTGATCC
>JANNFM010000296.1:0-7417 GCA_031379795.1 Alphaproteobacteria bacterium | reverse complement strand
GATATAGCCCGCGCCCACGCTGGCATTGTTCTGCTCCAGCGCCGTGATCACATCGCTCAGCGTCAGGCCGGACGCTGACAGGCGTTCGGGCAACGGGGTGACATGATACTGGCGCTCGAACCCGCCGATCGTATTGACCTCGGTGACGCCCGGCGTGCTGCGAAGCTGGGGGCGGATGACCCAATCCTGCAGGGTCCGCAGATCTTCGGGCGTATAGGGCTGGCCGTCAGGCTTGCGCGCGCCGGGCCTGGACTCGACTGTGTACATGAAGATCTCGCCGAGACCGGTGGAGATCGGGCCCATCTCGGGCGTCACATTGTCCGGCAGCTGGCTGCGCACCGTCTGCAGCCGCTCGCTGATGATCTGGCGGGCGAAATAGATGTCCGTCCCGTCTTTGAACACCACCGTGACCTGGGAAAGGCCGTACCGGGACACCGAGCGCGTGTATTGCAGACCGGGCAGTCCGGCGATCGCGGTCTCGATAGGGAACGTAATCCGCTGCTCGGATTCCAGCGGAGAAGCGCCGGGAGCCTCGGTGTTAATCTGAACCTGGACGTTGGTGATGTCCGGCGTCGCGTCGATCGGCAGGCGCTGAAAACTCCAGACCCCCGCCGCTGCGGATATCAGCACAAGGGCCAGCACCGCCCAGCGCAGTCGGATGGCCCAGGCAATGATACGTTCCAGCAAGGCGGGCGCCGCAGTCACAACGCTAGTGGTCATGGCTGGCACCCGATTTTTCGATGTCCGCACGGATCAGGAAGGCGCTGTCCACAACATACGCGGTCCCGGGCTCAAGACCTCCCAGCACCTCCGTCCACTCCGGCGTCCGGCGGCCCAGTTCGAGCATCCGAACCTCATAGGTGTCGCCAACCTTGGCGAATACGACCGTGAAGTCGCGAAAGCGCTGCAGCGCCTTCGTGCGAACCGCCAGCGCGGCGGGTCGGGAGCCCACGGCGAAGGTCCCTTCGACGCCGATGCCGGGTCGGAAATGGGCGGCCGCGCCCGACGGCAGGTGCACGTGGGCGATCAGCGTCTGGCTCACCAGATCAGCGGTCGGAAGGATCGCCTCGACTTTGGCGTTCAGCCGCGCATCGCCCGACAGGGAGCGGACCTCGACGACCTGGCCCACCCGGACTCTTTCTGCATCGCGCGGGTAGACGAAAAACTCGGCATGCAACTGGGTCGGGTCGACAATGACGAAGATCGGCTGCTCGCCGGCCACCCCACCGACGTTGGCGTTCTTCTCAACGATCACGCCGCTGATCGGCGCCGGGATACTGTAAGCCTGAAGGCTGTTGCTGGACTCCACACGCGCCAGAATCTGGCCCTTGCGCACCGTCTGTCCAAGTTCGCCGCGCATCGAAAGGATGCGGCCGGGATACCAGGCGCGAATCTCTGACCTGCCTTCCGGCTTGATCTCGACCCGGCCCGCCATGTCAATGAGTTCGCCGATCACAGCAGGTCCCGCGACCTCGGTGCCCACACCTCCGGCTTTTGCGGCGGAGGCCGACAGAGTTGTCCGCCCCTCATAGGAGGCATAGGCCCACCGGTGAGCGCGGCCGCCCTCGACGGCCTGGACTTTCACATCGAACGAGTGCGGTTCGCGCACGATCCCGCCGCCGCGCAAATAGGCCTCGACCGGTGTAAACGCAAAGCGGTCAACCTTGCCGCCGAGACGGGTCAGCTCGACGGTGACTTGCGCCGCCCTCGGCTCAACCGGCTTGTCCTTGCGATAGAGGTAGACGCGGAACTCCGGTTCCACCCCATCCTCGAAGATGGTCAGCTCTACGGCGAAGTCGCCGTCGCGCAACATGCGACCCCGATGCGGGCCTCGCTCGTACTCGCCGGCCCTGGCTTCGGCGTGTCCGGTCTCGGCCTTCGGCGCGGGCGTCTGCCCACATCCGGCAAGGGCCAGGGCCCACACAAAGGTCAACAGCGACGCAGATGCGCGCCGGAGCATTAGGTCGATCATCGGCGGGGCTCCACATGGGTGGTTTGGGTGACAAGGGCGGCGTGGCGACCCGTCAATCGGTCGAACGCGGCCTGATCGAGATGGAAGTCGCGCAGGACGGCAATGCGTCGGGCGCGGGTCTCAAACAGGGCTTTTTCCACTTCGGCGATGTCGATGTACTGGAAGCCGCCGCGGCGGAAGCCTTCGCGGACCTGCTCCACGGCCTGAATCGCGACCGGTATGACTTCGGTCCTGATCCGCTCAGCTTCCCGGGAGGCCGCGGCCATCCGGCGCGTGAGGTTTGCGATCTGGCGCTCACGGGCCAACCGCGCCGCGTCGATCTCGGCCTCCGCCGCCGCACGCTCTGCCTGCGCGCGTGCGATGCCCGCGGCATTGGTGTCATGACGCTGCAGCGGGATCGTGCCGCCCACCACCAACGCCACGTCACCGCCCTGGCCGAGGTAGCGCAGGCCACCCTTCAGGATGGGGTCCGCCACCGCTCTGGACTGCTCCACCCTCACGGCAGCGATCGCGGCATCGCGTTCGGCTTCCAGCACCGCCAGATCGGCGACAGGGGTCGCCGGGGCGGCCTGGGGCGCGGCGACGTCGAAGAAAACCGTCACATCCAGCGCGTAGTCCGGGCTGCCGTTCCAGAAGGCCGCCAGCCTGGCGCGGGCGTCGGCAACGGCTGAGCGCGCGGCATCACGTGTGATGGCCGCCTGCGCCGTAACGGCCTCTGCCCGGCTACCTGCGAAGAGCGGATCGCGCGCGCTCTTCACCCGACGCTCCACATCGCGCTGGGCGCTCATCACCGAGACGAGCCGAGCTTCTGCGATGACGAGGTCAGCCTCGGCAGCCAGGGCCTCGCCATAGGCAATCTGGGCGTCGCGCAGGAGGTCCAGCCTGCGGACGGCTCCGCGACGCCGGGTCACCTCAAGCTGGCTCCGCGCCAGGCCCGTCCGCGCGTCCCGCTTGCCGCCACGCTCCAGGGTCTGTTGGTAGCTGACCGTGGCCTCGGTTCGATCCGCGAGGGCATAGACGCCCGTACCCGCGAAATTCTCCAGCTCAATGTTGAGCGAGGGATTCAACCGGACAGCGGCCTGACGCACAGCGGCTTCACTGGCGGTGACCCGGGCGTCGAGCGCCGGCCGGCCGGGATCAAATGCCTGAGCGCGCGCGAGGGCTTCAGACAGCGTCAAGGCTGGCGTCGTCGCCGCAGCGACGCCGCCGCCGGCGTTCAGAAGGCCCACCGCCAAAGCAATGCGGGGCAGCCAGGCACGGAGACGCCACAGCGGGCGTCCGCGATACATTGCAGGCATAAGGGTGTCTCACAAAACGGTCATGACAGGGCGCCGCGCACCAGGCGCGGGCGTTCAATTCAGGATTGCGAGGCCTTGGGAGGGCGTTCCAGGCCCCCTGGCTGGACTCCATCCGCCCGGTCCGCGCCTGCGGCACCCAGCTTCACACGCGCGGTGAGGACGATCCCACGCAATTCAGCCCCTGTGCCCGGCGCCCCCGACGATGTCTCGCCATGATGATGGTGGTGGCCCGTGGCAGGGTGGTGATCACTCTGCGGGTCATCGTCCAGGGGCTGATCGCCGTGGGAATGAGGATCGGTGTGGTGATCGGCTTCAATGACGCCCAGTGGCGCGAGGCCAGGGTGGTCGTGAGCCATCTGTGTTGCGTGCTGGACGTGGTCAACAACGCTTGCGGCCGACGCGCCGGCGAACACGAACGACAGCGCCACACACAGCGTCGCAAGCATCCTTCGGATCTGTGATTTCGGCATCGTCACACCGCTTGTCTAGGCGAGCCGTTCTCGGCTGGCAAGGCAGCACACAGCGCCTTCGATCCCGGGCGACCCCGGGCGGGACGCGATCCGATCACATGCGAAAACGCATAGCGGGTCTGTGAAATCGGTGATCTATGCAGTGTTCAGATGATGCTACATAGAGGTCGTCCACACGGACAGCCCCGCTCCCCCGGGGTTCCCAACAAAGACCCTTTAGGTATGTGTCATGACCTTCATCCGCTTCGAACGCGCGCTCGACCGTTTCGCCCCCGCCTTTCTGATGACCCTCGGCCTCATCGCCGCCTTCGGGTCTGCCAGTCTCGGTGCCTGATAGGCCCGAGCCTGGCCTCAAGCACCGGATGAGGGCCCCTTGCGGGCCCTTTTTCGTGCGCGTTCAGGATTTCGCATAACGGCGCAGGTGATCGCCGCAATCTCCCGAATTCCTCCGCAATTGCCGGCTAGGCTTCGGTGCCGTCCAAGCGGATGATCACCGAATGAAGCTGCGCCTGTTCCACCAACTGTTCCTGCTTGTGGCGTTGACGGCCCTGGTGGCGGCGCTGTCGATGGCCTCGGTCCTGTCGTTCAATCTGGACCGTGGCTTCTCGCACTATCTCGATGAACGCGATGTCCAGTCGTTGGAGGCCTTTGTGGCTTCGGCGGCGTCGAGGCTGAGGGCGCGCGACAGCTTGAGTGTCCAGGCCGGTGAGGACGCGCGGCTCGGCGACCTCATCTCTGAAATGGTCCGGAGCGGAGAGCTAAGTGTGCCCCCTCCAGGGCCGGATTGGCCCGAGGCATACCCCCCGATCGGCGACGCACCGCCTATGCCGCGGGACGGGCGGCGGAAGTCCGGGCCGCCTGACACCTTCGGTGCCCGGTTGCTGGTGTTCGACACCCACGGCGTTCAGGTCTTTGGCCCGCCCCCGCCGCCGAGGGATCCTGGACTGACGATGCCGGAGCGCCCCATAGAGATCGGAGGCGAAATCATCGCCACGGTGCGCATGTTGCCTCGACGCCCCGCGCCGGGCGATGTCGATGCGCGCTTCCTGCGAAACCAGTATTTCGGCGCGGCGACGCTGACCGGTCTGTTGTTGGCGGTGGCGAGTGTTCCGGCCTTCTTGCTGGCCCGACACGGGGCGGCCCGGCTCGCCGCGATGCAACACGCGACCGACGCCATTTCGCTCGGCGACTTCAAGGCGCGCGTCGAGGTGCGGGGAAACGATGAACTGTCGGCGATGGCGCAGAACATCAACAAGATGGCGGCGGGCCTTGAGCACCTCGAGGGCGCCCGGCGGCGCTGGCTGGCCGAGATCGGCCATGAGTTGCGCACGCCTCTGACCGCCCTTCTCGGCGAACTGGAAGCCCTCCAGGATGGCGTGCGGCCCATCGACCGGGCGGCGATCGCATCGCTGTCCGAAGAGGCGACGCGACTCAGCCTGCTGGTTGAAGACCTGCACTTCCTTGCGATGTCGGATCTTGCTGCACCGCCGTGTCACTTTGCGCCGGCCGACGCCATGCAGATCGTGGAAGCGGTCTCCGCCCGATTTGGACGCGACCTTGGAGACTCAGGATTGGAACTCACAACCGTCCATCACCAGCCTGACGGTCTGGCAGTCATCTGGGATCGGGCCCGGATCGAACAGCTCTTCGCGAACCTCTTGACCAATTCACAGCGGTACACCGACACCCCCGGGCAGGTGAAAATCACCCTTTCCGGCGACGCCGACGCGGTGCGCATGACTGTGGAAGACAGCGCGCCGGGCGTTGCTGCGGAGCATCTGAATGACCTGTTCGAACCGCTCTACCGCATCGAAAACGCCCGGGACCGCGCCTCTGGCGGCAGCGGCCTTGGGCTGGCCGTCAGCAAGGCTATCGTCCTGGCCCATGGCGGCGACATTTCGGCCGCGCCCTCGGCGCTTGGCGGCTTGATGATCGACATCCGCCTGCCTGCAGACGCCCGACCGGCATGACCCCCGTCAGGACCGTCTTCATCGTCGAGGATGACGCGAAGATCGCTCGGGTCGTCGCCGACTATCTGGCGCGGGACGGCTATGCGACGCGCATCTTCCACGACGGCCGGTCCGTCGTAGCCTCGGTCCGGCGCGACAGACCGGCGGCGGTCATTCTGGACCTCATGCTGCCGGTCAGCGACGGCGTCACGATCTGTCGCCAGCTGCGCGAGTTCAGCACCGCCCCGATTCTCATGCTCACCGCCCGGGTGGACGAGCGCGCAAAGCTCGAGGGCCTGCAATGCGGCGCCGACGACTATGTGACCAAGCCCTTCAGCGTGGCCGAACTCGTGGCGCGGGTGAACGCCCTCATTCGCCGGGCGGAGGGACGTCTGACAACGAGTCTGCAGGATCGGCCTTACTTCGTAGATGATGAGGGGCGTCGCATCGCCTGGCGCGGCCAATGGCTGGACCTCTCGCCTTCTGAACACCTGATCCTGTCGGCGATGCTGAAACAGCCCGGGCGGGTGTTTGGCCGCGGCCAACTCCTGGATCAGCTGGGTGAGCCTGCCGCCGACACCACCGATCGCGCCATCGACAGCCACATCAAGAACCTGCGCAGAAAGATGGCCGACGTGGATCCCGCCTCGCGGTGCATCGTGTCGGTCTATGGCGCAGGCTATCGGTTCGACCCGTAGAAGCAGCAGCGGTTCAGGTGGCGCCGATGCGCTGGACCAGGAGGACCAAACCCAGTCCCACGGCGACAACTGAGGCCAACTGCGGCGCGCGGTGGTCAAGCCGGATGCGGCCGGTCCGGGCCAGAATTCCAGCCAGCAGCCCCAGGGCTCCGACAAACAGGAACTGGCCGATTTCGATTCCGACGTTGAAGCCGGCGAGGGTGGCCAGGCGGTTTCCCGTATCCACCGCCATCGCCCCGATCGACGCGGCGAAACCGAAGCCGTGCAGCAGGCCGCAGCCGAAAACGATGGCGACGCGGCCCGCGACCGATCGGGGGCTCCCGCCCCGCATGAGCCAGAGATTGGCGAGAGCCATGACCACGATGCTGGCGGCGATACCGGGTTCTATGGTGCCGGCGGGAATCCGCACCACATTGAGGGCGGACAGCGCCAGGGTGATGCTGTGAGCGACCGTGAAGCTCGTCACGATACCCAGCCAGTAGCGCCAGCCACCGCCCACGACCAGGACGGTGAGCAGGAACAGCAGGTGGTCCATTCCCGACCAGATGTGTTCGACGCCGATCCGCACGAAATCGACAAATGTCACCAGCTTGCCGCGGAAAAATGTGTGCTTCGAGGCGCCGGCTTCAAGGATGGCGACCTCTGTGGTCTTGCCCTGGGTGGCCGTCACGGTCATCTGGGACTCGCCGGGCCCAGTTCCGAACAGGTCGGTCTCCAGGACGGGATTCGCAGGCGCCTGGGCGAAATTTGCCCGATGCATGACAACGACATAGTCGTCCTCGGTCGGCGTTCCGTCCGACGTCGGCGACAGGACCCAGCTCAGGACGGCCTGACCGGGAACGCCGTCGCTGCTGACGTGAAACCGGGCTTCAAACTGCCGCTGGATATCTCGATTGTGGGCCTGAATTTCCGCAAGCGCGAGGGTTCCGTTGCGGTTGTCGTCCACGCCGTTCAGGGCCGAAACGGGCACCGAAACGACAAAGAACGCGGCGGCGCCGACAATGTTCATCGTGGCGTTCTGTTT
Organism: Alphaproteobacteria bacterium; assembly: GCA_031379795.1. Taxonomy (GTDB): domain Bacteria; phylum Pseudomonadota; class Alphaproteobacteria; order Caulobacterales; family Caulobacteraceae; genus Phenylobacterium. The sequence goes on along the minus strand of JANNFM010000296.1, from coordinate 6 downwards.
GGGAAG
>JANNFM010000271.1:0-9115 GCA_031379795.1 Alphaproteobacteria bacterium | reverse complement strand
CAAACACCAGGGCGGCTTGATCCTTCTCCTCCGGCAGTCCCGCCTTCAGCACGCGATGGAAGGCCCCGTCAACGACGGTGGCCATGTGGCCACAAAGCACTTCCAGCACATTGCTGTGGCGTTCGGATCTCTCGGCGAACGTTTGCATGACACCGAATAGAACACAGAGTGAACAAACGGCCAAAATTTATCTGAGGTTTTTTCGCGGTTGCGGGCGGGAAGGGTTTTGAACCCCTGCCGAGATGCGCGCTACGGTTTCAGGATTCCCCTGACGCGTGCATGCGATTGCGCGGCGACGCCGGGTCCGGAAACGATGGCCTTCCAAAGCCCCAAAAACCCCCCACGCTTGTCATCCCGGTTTTGGCGAAGCCAAAGACCGGGACCCATAAACGCCGTGGATCGGTCTACAGGCCGAAACGGCGCGGTTTCGCGAGGATTGGCGGGGCGGAGTATATGGGTCCCGGTCTTCGCGTTCCGCGAAACCGGGATGACACCGTGGGGGATGGTGAAAACCAGGATGACACCGTGGGGTGGGGGTGAGCTAAATCCGCAAATCCGGGTGCAGGGGTGGGAGCGCCATCATCTGCACGTAGAGGTCATCCCAGTTGGGATTATCTTCCTCAATCAGCCGGATCTTCCAGTCGCGCCGCCAACGCTTGAGTTGTTTCTCAAAACGGATCGCCTCGGTCACCTCCCCGAAGCCCTGATGGAACACCAGCCGATCAACACCGTAACGCTTCGTAAACCCCGGCGTGTCCTTGGCCTTGTGCTGGGCGACACGACGCTCCAGCGAGTTGGTCACCCCAACATAGAGCGTGCCATGCTTGCCGCTGGCCAGGATATAGACCCAGTAGGTCTGATCACCCTCCATCTCCAGCACCCCCACGCGTGTCATCCCGGTTTTGGCGGAGCCAAGGCCTGCCCTCGGGGCGGCCGCAGACCGAACCCGGGGGACCGGGACCCATAGACCCTGCGGATCGGATCATAGGTCGAAACAGAGCCACCGCGCGAGGATTGGCAAAAGCGGAGTCTATGGCTGCCCCCCAGCTTAACTCTCGCGGCTCTCCGACAGCATCCGCAGCATTTCGCTCGTGAAAATGGAGCCTGTCAGGCGGTTACCACTTCGGGTGCCCTGATCACCCCCGTCGGATCCCTTGAGGATCAGGGAGATCAATGCGTCCTGCTGCTCACGCGCCGAGCCGCGACTGGAGACGAACTGGATGTAGCCGTCGTCGGGGGCGATCTGTGGGGTTGCCGGGGCGGTGACGTCGCCGTTTCCACCGTTCCGGGTCAGATTGGCGTAGACCTCGCCGACGGTGGCCTCGCGACCATCGCGGTAGAAGATCGCGCGGTTGGCGCGGGCAGCGTCCGGGAAAAGTGAGGCGGCGGACGTGGCCGGCCGGGTCTGGGCGGCCTCAATCAGCCTCGCCGAGCCTTGCGGCCCCAAGAAATGGGCGACGTAAAGCTCGCCCCCGGTAGGGGCGCGGCCCACGCGGCCTTTCAGATATGAGGCGTGGTCGGAGGTCAGCTCGCCAGCCATCAGCGACGCAGCGTGCGGATCAAGGCGCAGGTCCATGACGCTGCGGCGTGCATCGCTGCCCTTGACCTGAAAGCGGCCATCCGTACCCCGGGTGATTAGGTCGGCGTAGGCGGCATAGCCGTGTTTGGCGCCGTGCTGCTTCAAGGTCGACAGCCAGGTCTGATCCACAAACTGAAATAGGCCGGCGGCGGACGAGGTTGAGGCCTGGGCGCGGGGGTTGAAACTGCTCTCGCGGCCCGCTGTCTTCATCAGGAAGCCGAAGTCGACGCCCGTCGCCTTGGCGGCGCGGTCGATGGCGGCTTCGACAATGCCCCGGATGCCCTGGACGCTCATGGTCCTGAGGATCGGAGATTATGGTTAACGAGCGGCTAATTGCGGGCAAATCGAGGCTCTTGACGATAGCTTACGCTCGTAGTTTATTACGCCCGTACTTTCCTCTGACTCAGGAGCCCGCCATGGGTACACGTACCGTAACACCGTTCGATTTCGCCACGCGCGACCAGGGCCCGGGGCCCCACGCAAAAGTGGTGATGGTCGCCTCTCTCGGCGCCCACGCGCTGGTCGTGATCTATCTGGCGACCCAGCAGTTTTCCGCCCCCCAGGCGCCGGTCGAGGTTGAGCCTCAGGCCCGGGTGGTAGAGCTGATCAGGCGACTGAAAACCCCGCCCCCGACAACACCACCTTCGCCAACCCCCAAAATTACGCCGCACAAGCCGCTGATCAACGGGATCGCACCACCGGTGCCATCACTGCCCATCGACCCGGTGCGGACTGTCGAGGACCTGATCCCCGGCAAGTCACCCCCGAACCTCGACCCGCCTTCTTCCGTCAAGTCCGCGCCGGTGGACCTGCCCGTGATTCGCAATCCGGCCTGGTTGGATCGGCCCAACGCAGAGGAGATGGCGCGCCACTATCCCGAGTCCGCCATCCGTCGGGCCATGCAGGGTCAGGCGACGATCTCGTGCTCAGTTACGTCGCGGGGCACGTTGACGGGATGCCGGGTGGTTTCGGAGAGCCCGGAGGCGGAGCGCTTCGGCGCGGCGGCGCTGAAACTGGCGCGCTACTTCCGCCTTAGCCCGCAGACCGTCGACGGGCGGATGATCGACGGCGCGCCGGTGACCATCCCGATCCGGTTCAGTCTGAGGTAGGCCCCAGGGGCGATCCAGCTGTCAGGCTACGGCGGACCGGCGTCGGCGCATCATCGCGCCTACGCCGCCGAACCCAACAATCAGCAAGGCCCAGGTAGACGGTTCCGGCACGCTGTCATTGCCCACTGGCGTGAGGAAATCGAACGTAAAGGCCGGGTCAAGCACGGCGCCCGCTCTCAGCCCGATCAGATATCTTCCACTGGACAGATTGTCCCCGAAGAGGGTCGAAAAGCTGTTGGCGTCGTTAAGCGTCACGTTGGACTTGTACGAGCCATCTAGGCTCTTCAGTTGAAAAGTGAATTCCGCCCCGGGAGCTGCGCCGTCCAGACTTGCCCGCGTCTGAAAGAACCCGCCCAGCCAGTTGAAATTATAGAATTGCTCTGTTGGTCCGGAGGGATCACCGATGGTCCCGGTGATCTTACCTACAAGACCGTCCGGCAAGATGACTGGCGCGTCTTCCGCGCCACCAAGCAAGGCCAGCGCTACGGGAATGTCGTTCGTATTCCAGAAATATCCCGCTGATATCCCGACGGTGGGCAAGGCATCCGGCGTGAGCACCGTTAGCGTCGCGTCGATCCCGGTGACCGAGAAGCCGTCGTTCGGCGTGCCGTAGGCTCCAAAGTAGCCTGACGTTCCCAGGTAATCGAAGCTGCGTGATGTGGTCGAGTTCCGGTAAGGCGGCACGCTGGCCGTGGTGATCAACCCCAGAGGGATAAGGGTTGCCCTGGTCTGAACAGGTCCCGGGCTGCCCGGCCCGAGCGTAGCGCCGGTGTCATAGGCATCAACATAGACACCATTGGACGTCGCTGAACCGGGCACGACCATCGGCGCACCCAATGGCGTCGTCACCTGGATGCGAAACACATCGCCGGCGCTCGCCGTCACGGGTGCCGCAAAAACTTGAGCTGTTGAACAGATGCCGGATCGGACGTAGAATCCGCACTTTGTCGTCGCAGGATCGAACGCGATCGAATAATTCCGGGTAACAGCCCCCGCATCACCACCAAGAATCAGGCTGAATACACCGGACAACAATACGAAACGCGACATCTTTGATTGAAAATTCATTTGCCCCCCAACGATGAATATCACCGGGCATCTCGCGTTAAACATTGTCAAGTCTTAATAACTCTTCGGCAACCCCAGCACGCGTTCGGCGATGTAGTTGAAGATCATCTCGCGGCTGACGGGGGCGATGCGGGCGATCATGGATTCGCGGAAATATCGCTCCACGTCATATTCCCTGGCGTAGCCCATGCCGCCGTGGGTGAGGATGGCCGTCTCGCAGGCGTTGAAGCCGGCCTCGCCGCCCAGATACTTCGCCGCATTGGCTTCAGCCCCGCAGTCGCGACCGGCGTCGTAGAGCGCGGCAGCCTTGAAGACCATCAGGTTGGCGGCTTCCAGCTCGGCCCAGCATTTGGCCAACGGGTGGGCGATACCCTGGTTCTGGCCGATGGGGCGGCCAAACACGACGCGGTCCTGGGCATATGCGGCAGCCCGCTTCAGCGCCACGCGACCCAGGCCGACGGCCTCGGCACCGATCAGGACGCGCTCCGGGTTGAGGCCCTCCAGCAGATAGTAAAACCCCCGCCCCTCCTCGCCCACCAGGGCGTCGGCGGGCACGTGTAGGTCATCGATGAAGACGGCGTTGGACTCGATGGCCTTGCGACCCATCTTCGGGATCGGTCGCGCATGGATCCGCTCACGATCGACGTCGACGTAGAACAAGCTGATGCCGTCGGTGGGTCGGGTGACCTCGGCCTTTGGGGTGGTGCGGGCGACGATCAGCATCTTGGTCGCCCGTTGCGCCATGGTCGTCCACATTTTCCGACCAGAAATGACGTAGCCCTCGTTGGTGCGGACGGCGCGGGTGGTCAGGCTGGTAGTGTCCAGTCCGGCGTCAGGCTCGGTGACGCCGAAGCACATGCGGTCCTGGCCCGAGATCAGGCGCGGGATCAGCCGCTGTTTCTGGTCCTCGGTGCCAAACTTGGCCAGCGGCATGGGCCCAAAGATGTTGAGATGTAGCGCGCTGGCGCCCGAGAACCCGGCGCCGCTCTCGGTCACAGCCTGCATGGCGATGGCGGCCTCGGTCAGGCCCAGGCCGGACCCGCCCAGTTCGACCGGCATCGCCGCGCCCAGCCATCCGGCCCCGGCCATGGCATCGACAAATGCCTCGGGAAAGTCGCCGGTCTCATCGGTGCGGCGCCAATAGTCAGCGTCGAACCGTTCGCACAGCTTGAGAACGCCCTCGCGGATCGCCTGCTGTTCCTCGGTGAACCAGAAGCCGTTCATGTTCCCTCCGTGAACCGGGCCGGATCAAGCCGGGCGGCGTAGGGGCCAGCGTCTCGCCCGGTGACGTACGCGGTTATGATCTGCGCTACCAGCGGCGCCAGCAGCCAGCCGTTTCGCCGCGCGCCCACCGCCAGCAGCGTGCCTGGCCGGGCACTGGTCCCGACCAGAGGCAGCCCGTCAGGGGTCGCCGCGCGGATGCCGGCGGAGATCGAGACAGGCCGTTGGGCCAAACCCGGAAACAGCCGCAGGCCCGCATCCAGCAGAGGCTGCGCGCGGGCGGGATCGATAGCGGTGTCGCGACTGCCGGGTTCCATGGTGGCGCCGAATACGGTGTCGGCGCCCGGCGTCACATAGACATGCTCGGCGCGGACCACCGCGCCCTGGGTCGGGCTGGCAATGCGGACGATGTGCCCCTTGATCGGTGTCAGGTGCGCCAGCTCGGACGCGAGATCGCTGGCGTGTGCGCCGGTGGCGATCACCCGATAGTCCGCTTCCGAAGGGCCTTCGACACTCCCCTGCTCGAACTTGACCCCCATGGCAGAGGCGGCTGCGCCCAAGGCGGCCAACGCTGACCGGGCATCCAGCTGCCAGTCCTCACGGGTCATCAGCGCGTCGGGGTGGCCGGGGACCAATCCGGGCGTCAGGGCGGCGGCGGTTGCAGCGCTGATGGCGGTCGGCGTGAGATGCAGGGCGTTGAACCCCGCCGCGACCGTGTCCAACCAGTGGTCGGCCCCGACCGCGACAGCCCCGGATCGATCCAGTGTGATCCCGGCACGAGCCGCCAATGCGGGCCACAGATCGCGCGACGCCAGCAACAGGTCAAAATGCGGGCGAGCGGCGGCATCCAGCACCGCCTCAAACACCGGCGCGATCATACCCGCGGCCACACCGGAGGCGTTGGGGCCGCCCGGATCACGGACCGTGACCTGGCAGCCAGCGTCGGCCAGGGCCAACGCCGTCGTCAGGCCCAGCACGCCTGCGCCGGCGATCATCACTCCGGGTCCACCGCTCATGCGCCTAACGAGCCGCTACGGCGGGGAAAATCAAGGGCGCGCGTTCGTGGCCTTTGGCGATGGATCGGCTATACGACAACGACCGGCACCTGCGGTGTTTCCAACTGGCGTTGGCCACACTGACGGGACGCTGTAGAAGAGCCGGTATGGTTCGCGGGGAGGCGACTCAGTTGATACGCGATTTTCTGGTCTGGATGGCGACTGAGGTCGGCAAGGGCCCGGGCGAGTACGACCCGTCCTGGACGGACCTGCTGGCGAGTTCCCTGAACTTCTGGGGACTGCTTGAGGCGACCCACGTCCTGTCGCTGATGCTGTTCGCGGGCACCATCTTCATCGTGGATCTGCGCATGCTGGGCGCCACGTTCAAGCGTACGCCGATCTCGGTGCTGAGTGACCGGGTGCTGCCGCTGACCATCTTTGGTCTGGTGCTCATGATCGCGACCGGTGTCGCTTTGTTCTACGCCAAGCCATTGCTTTATTATCACAATATCTGGTTTCGACTGAAACTGGTGTTTCTGGTCATTGCCGCGATCAACATCATGATCTTCCACTTCCGGGTGCAGCGGAACATTGTCGACTGGGACACCATGGAGCGCCCGCCGACGAAGGTGCGGATGTCGGCGATGATCTCGATCCTGTCCTGGATCCTGGTCATCACCTGTGGCCGGTTCATCGCCTACGACTGGTACAATTGCGGCAAGGCCCTGCCTGACTGGGCCAACACCCTGCAGGAGTGCAAGACCTCCGAAACCGGCGCCGTGAATCTAAAGGGGATGCCGCTATGACCATGGCACCTCAGGATTTCTTCCCGCACCTGGCGGACTGGGTCGCAGCTCTGGACGACGTCTTTCCGGGCAAACAGGTCAAGCCGTACTTCGCTCAGTTCGAGGTGGGCCACCTTCTGTCGCTGGCCGTCCTGGGTGGCTCCAGCATTCTGCTCAACCTTCGCCTTCTGGGCGTTGGCCTGACCGACGAGACGCCTCGGGAAATGCATCGCAGCCTGAGCGTCTGGGTGCATATCGGGCTCTTCGGTATCCTCCTGACCGGCGTGCTGATCGGCTCGGCCAACGCGGAACGTCTCTACACGTCGGGCGCCTTTTCCGCGAAGATGGTCGGCCTGTTGGCGGGGGTGATCCTGACCTACGGGGTCGCATTGCCGGCAAGCCGCAACGACGGCACGCTCAGCAGCGCCTCCCGTGTGGCGGCGGTGGTCGGGCTCGCCACATTCGCCCTGGCGATCTGGGTATTTCTGGCAGCGAAACTCTCCAACCCCGGCCTTTGGCATGTGATTTTCGCCGCAGGCTTGATCGTGGCCTATGCGACGCGCGGTCTGACGCGGATTGTCTATCTGTCCGGCGCGGCGCTGATGATCGTCGCGCAGCAGATCATGACCCACGTCGTGTTCAAGGCCGATGACTATGCGAACCTGGACCCCACCAACATCGCGTTCGCGTGGGGCTTCGTCGCCTGGATTCTGGGCGCCGCGACACTGCATGCGGTCGCATCGGGTCGTGGCCCGCATGGCGGGGCCTTCATCAAGACGATGGCGTTTGCGGCGATCCTGGTCTGGGTGATGACGGCGGCGGCTGGCCGCTGGCTGGCCTTCGCCTGAGGCGGTGCAGGACGATCCCGCTGGTGGTGGCGACGTTCAGGGAGTCAAAACCACCCGCCATATCGATCCGGACAGACCTGACCTGTGCCAGGATTGAGGGGGGAAGGCCCGGGCCTTCGGCGCCGAACAGGATCGCCGTGCGGGGCCCCGGTTCCAGATCGTTCAGCTCGACCACGCCCGCCGGTGACAGCGCCACGATCTGGAACTGCGACGCGGCCAGAGCGTCCACCAGCGCGAGGGCCGAACCCGCCCGGGCGATGGGCAGGGTCAGGGCGGCGCCGACGCTGACCCGGATCGCCTTGCGATAGAGGGGGTCGCAACAGGTGTCGTCGACCAGCACGGCGTCCGCGCCAAAGGCAGCCGCGTTGCGGAACACCCCGCCCATATTGTCGTGGTTGGAGACCCCGACCAGGCCCACCAACAGGGCCGCGCCGCCGCATCTGTTCAGCAGATCGGCAGCTGATCGCTCGACCCTTCGGCCCATGGCCAGCACGCCGCGATGGATCGGAAAGCCCACCACGGTGTCCATCACCGTCTGCCCGGCCACATAGACGGGGGTGGTGTCCGGCAGGGTGGCCAACACGTCCGCAAGCCCTGGCACACGCGCTTGCGCCAGCAGCACAGACTGGATTCTCCCAACCCGAACCGCCTTTTCCAGCACGACCCGTCCCTCGATCACGAACAGGCCTTGCCGGCCGCTCAGATCGCGTTCCCGCACGGCCCGATAGGGCTCCAGGCGCGGGTCGTCGGGGTCGTCGATGGGGACGATCATGCCCCTCAGCGGTCTTCCGGCCGCTCGCGGATGCGCACGATCAACGACTGGCTGGCCGTCGCCATCAGCTCTCCGTCCTCAGCGAACAGCGACATGGCGCCGTGGGCAAAGCCGCCGTGAACGCCGGTGATCTGGATGTCGCACAGCACCCATTCGGTGGGCACGATCCGCCGGATCCGCAGGGTGTTGTCCAGGCTGTTGCCGCCGGCGTTCTGGCCCAGGGCGTTGCCGACCCCTTGCGGCACGAAGTCGGCCATGATCGCCAGCATGGCGCTGTCGATGGGGTGATCCTCGCGCGGCCGGATCCACAACAGCGAGCGGCCGTCCGCCTCGGGCGAACCGACCCGGTCCAGACCATAGCGGCCCTTGGCCACCCTCACCTCGATGCGGCTGTGCAGGCCGAGTTCCGCGTTTCGCCAGTGTTCGGCCACATCACAGTCCTCGGGCCGCGGCACGTCGGGAGCCTGCAACCACTGGCGGGAGATGTCGCTCGGCCGGGCGCCCAGCGCGGCATTGACCGTGAAAATCTCCTTGTCGCCGACGTGACCGATCACCCGGGCCTGGGTGTTGTATTTGCCGTCGGCCGGCCGCCAGACGTCCAGATCGACGATGCTCGGCGGACGCGCAAACGACAGGTACTGCGCCGTGGCCCAGATCACCGGCCGCTCGCAGGTGCGCTCCATCGCCGCCACCGCCGAGGCCATGCCGATGCCGCCGAACATGAACATATTGCCCGTG
>JANNFM010000176.1:0-4070 GCA_031379795.1 Alphaproteobacteria bacterium | reverse complement strand
TCTTCGATCTTGTGGGCGCGGGCCATCGTGACGCTCTTGAAAAACAGCTTGTCGTAGGGGCCTGAACGAACGGCGCGGGCGGTTTAACGCAAACCACCCGCGCCGCAAAGCTCAGTATATGGTGGGCTTACCAGCGGTAGTGCGAGAAGGCCCGGTTGGCTTCAGCCATCTTGTGGGTGTCTTCGCGCTTCTTCACCGCAGATCCGCGGTTCGAGGAGGCGTCCAGCAACTCACCGGCCAGCTTTTCGGTCATGGTGTTCTCACCACGCTTGCGCGCGGCGCTGATCAACCAGCGGATCGCCAGCGCGCGACGGCGCTCGGGACGAACTTCGACAGGCACCTGATAGGTGGCACCGCCAACCCGGCGGGAGCGCACCTCGATGGCCGGAGCCACGTTGTCCAGGGCGGTGTGGAAGGTTTCCAGCGGACCCAGATCCTTGCGGCGGGTCTCGAGGATTTCGAAGGCGCCATAGACGATCGTCTCGGCGACGGCCTTCTTACCTTCATACATCACGTAGTTCATGAACTTGGTGACAACGAGATCTCCGAACTTCGGGTCCGGGAGAACAACGCGTTTGTCTGCGCGACGGCGACGGGACATCTCTGAATTTCCTTACTTGGGCCGCTTGGCGCCGTAGTGCGACCGGCGCTGCTTGCGGTCCTTGACCCCTTGGGTGTCGAGCACGCCACGCAGGATGTGATAACGGACGCCGGGGAGGTCCTTCACCCGGCCACCGCGGATCAGGACCACCGAGTGCTCCTGAAGATTGTGGCCTTCGCCGGGGATGTAGCACACCGCTTCGATGCCGGTCGTCAGACGCACCTTGGCGACCTTACGAAGCGCGGAGTTCGGCTTCTTCGGGGTCGTCGTATAAACGCGGGTGCAAACACCACGACGCTGGGGGCAGCCCTTGAGGGCCGGCACCTTGTTGCGCACGGGCTTGTTCTGCCTCGGCTTGCGGATGAGCTGGTTAACTGTCGGCATCTAGTCTCGCTTGCGTGGAGGCGTGTGCCGTTTGGCCGTGGCGCCTGCGTAGGGATCATTGTGGTCGTCGGTCCGAGGCCACCCCATGAAACGCAAAAACTCGCCGGCGCACCTGTTCGGCGTTCCGGCGGGAAGCGGCTCATCGGGACCGGGAAGAATCCCCGACCTCGAAAGAGCGCGCTACATAGTCGGGAAGCGCCCATCCGTCAATGCGCCGGGATGTGGCGAAGACAGGGCGGGCACGGCCATGAATTCGCCTCTTGGGCACGACCACTTTGCGGCAGAGCTTTGCGGGGAACAAGGGCGAGCATGTCGGCGATCCGGCGAAGGCGAAGCATCGCGATCGCGGTGGGCTCCGGTGTCGCCCATGCGCTGGTGCTGACCCTGGTCGCCCTGCACGCCCCGCGCCTGGCCATCCCGGCCATGGCGTCAGGACCGCCGCAGGCGATCATCCCGGTGCTGATCGTGCCCAGGGTCCCCTCGCCTGCGCGGCAGAATGGAACGCGTCCAAGCGAAATCCGCCTCCATCGGCGTCCGCAACGGGTGGTGGATATCCCGACAGACGTAAAACCCCTGATCACGCCACGACCCGAGGCGCGCCGCCCTGCCCCGCTTGACACGCCGACCAACACATCACCGCCGCCACAGGTCCTGACGCCGAACGCCCAGGCCGCGCTGCGCGGACGGGTCGGATGCGCCAACGCCGCTGCCGTCGGCCTGTCCCGCGCCGAACGCGAGGCCTGCGAGGACCAGTTCGCCGCCGGCGCCCGCAACGCCGCCTTCACCGGCCTTGGACTGGAGCGCGGAAAGGCAGCGGTGCTGGATGGCACGGCGCGTCGACGGGAGCAGGATTATAATTTCAAGCGCGGCATCTTGCCGAAATCACCACCTCCGCCGGGTGCGGGCTGGGATCAGTATCGCGAACTCCCGGGGCAGGCGGCAGCGCTAGGGAAATCCTTGAACAACGACCGGCCTGAGGCCACTGTCCCGTTCTGACGACTGCGCGTCAGTCGAAGATGTCGAAGATATCGAACCGCTTCTTGCGCTTCTTGTAGTCGTCATCGTCGTCGTACTTGTAGCCGGACCGGCCCGGAGCCGGGGGATGACGCCGCTTCCAGTCATCTGGATCGCGCTGGAAGTCGCCGACCTCGCGCTCGAAACGCTGGCGATCCTCCTGCTGGCCTGCCTGTTCCTGTTTGGCACCATCCAGCAGCTTCTCCAGTTCGCCCCGATCCAGCCAGACGCCGCGGCACTGGGAGCACATATCGAGCTCAACGCCGGATCGGCTGACGTTTTGCATCGAGGCATTGCAGTTGGGGCAGAGGAGTAGCGGCACGGTGGGGAGCCTCCATTGGGGAGCCCCACATCTAGGTGCGAGCCGTCCAAATCCAAGGGCATCCGGCGCCAGAATGCGAAACGGCCCGGGATCGCTCCCGGGCCGCTCGGTCGTTGTCGTCTCTCGTGGAGGGCTTAGACCTCGACGGTCTCCACCTCGGCTGCCGTGGCGATTTCCAGGGGCAGAGGCTCCATGGCTTCTTCGCGGCTGGCCGTCAGGGCTTCGTCGCGCTTGGCGGCGATGCGCTGAAGGTTGCGCAGGTAGGCACCCGTGCCCGCCGGGATCAGACGTCCCACGATCACGTTCTCCTTGAGGCCTTCCAGGGTGTCGCTCTTGCCCTGGACAGCCGCTTCGGTCAGCACCCGCGTCGTCTCCTGGAAGGAGGCGGCGGAGATGAAGCTGCGGGTCTGCAAGCTGGCCTTGGTGATGCCGAGCAGCACCGGTTGCGTCAGCGCCGGGCGACTGCCCCGCTCTTCGGCCTTGGCGCTCTCGTCTTCCACTTCCTGCTTGTCGAGGTGATCACCCTTGAGCAGGCCGGTATCGCCCGGCTCGAGGATTTCGACCTTCTGCAGCATCTGGCGCACGATGGTCTCGATGTGCTTGTCGTTGATCGGCACGCCCTGGAGGCGATAGACCTCCTGGATTTCGTCGACCAGGAACTCGGCCAGCGCCTCGATACCCAGGATCCGCAGGATGTCGTGCGGGTCCGGATTTCCGTCGATGATGTACTCACCCTTGCGGATCACGTCACCGTCGTGGACGGCGATGTGCTTGCCCTTGGGGATCAGGAACTCGACGGGCTCACCACCGTCTTCCGGGGTGATCTTGATGCGACGCTTGTTCTTGTAGTCCTTGCCGAATTCAACGCGGCCATCCATCTCGGCGATGACGGCACAGTCCTTCGGACGACGGGCTTCGAACAGTTCGGCCACGCGCGGCAGACCGCCGGTGATGTCGCGGGTCTTGGCGCTCTCCGTGGGGATACGCGCCATGATCTCGCCGGGCTTCACCACATCGCCGTCGGCGATGGAGAGAATGGCCCCGACCGGCAGCAGGTAACGCGCCTCACCGCCGTTCGACAGGCGCTTGTAGGTGCCGTCGTCGCCGAGCACGGCCATGGCCGGACGCAGGTCCGAACCCTTGGACGACGCACGCCAGTCGATGACCACGCGGTTGGAAATACCCGTGGCCTCGTCGGCCTCCTCGCGGAACGAGAAGTTCTCGACCAGGTCCTCGAACCGCACCTTGCCGCCCACTTCGGTGATGATCGGTGTGGTGTAGGGGTCCCAGCTGGCCAGACGCTGACCGCGCTTGACCTTCTCGCCGTCCTTGACCTGCAGGCGCGCACCATAAGGCACCTTGTAGGACTCGCGGTCCTTGCCCTCGACCTGAACCGTCAGGGTCAGGTTGCGGCTCATCGAGATCAACGCGCCCTCGGCGTCGATGACGGTGTTGCCGCCCGAGATCTTGGCCACGCCGTTGTTGGCGGTTTCGAAGAACGACTGCTCGGCAACCTGGGCCGTACCGCCAATGTGGAAGGTCCGCATCGTCAGCTGGGTGCCGGGTTCACCGATGGACTGGGCAGCGATGACGCCGACCGCTTCACCGATGTTAACCGGTGTTCCGCGCGCCAGATCGCGACCGTAGCAGGCACCGCAGACGCCGACCTTGGTCTCGCAGGTCAGGACCGAACGGATCTTGACCGACTGAACAGCAGCGGCCTCGATCACATCGCACATGTTCTCGTCG
>JANNFM010000149.1:0-15062 GCA_031379795.1 Alphaproteobacteria bacterium | reverse complement strand
CCGCGGACAAGCCGCGGGATGACGGCGCTGGGTAGGTCCGATTTACAGCATGCAATTCTAATGCGCGGCGTGGCCGCCACGGGCATCGCGGAGCTGCTTGATGGGCTCGAGCATGGCCGGACTGCGACAGTATGGATCACTGCGCGGCGGGGCGCGCTCATCGCCCAGGCAGTACCCGGCGGCGATGCGCGCCGGGATCAGGTCCAGCGGCTCAGGCGCGCGGTCCGCCCGCGCGATGGCGATCTCCAGCCGGGCCAGGAAATCCACCCACGCCGCACGGTCGGGATCGATATCCAGCACCTCGCGCGGCAGGGCCTTCATCGCCGCGGCGGCGGCGTCAAAGCGGCCCAGCTCGCGCATGGCATTGGCGGCGCGCACGCTTAGGGCAAAGCGCTCGCGCGGCTCGGCGCCGGGGGCCAGCACAGCAACGGAGTCGATGAACTCGTCCTGATCGCGGGCCTTGCGCAGCGAGCCGTCCTCCGCCTCCCAGCTGGCGTTCAGCAACAGCCAGGCGGTGGCCGGCGAGCGCGGTTGCAGCTGATGCTCCAGCCAGGCGGCGCGGTAGTAGGGCGTCTGGCTCGCCCGCAGTTCCCCATAGACCGGGTCGGCCAGCAGGCCCGGCAACCGCGCGATCTCGGCCTTCGAGAACGCCCGGTACATGACCAGCCCGTTTCCCGGGCACTGCGGCGGGGTCACGGGAAACACCCAGGATCCATAGGGCTTGCCGTCGGGCCGCTGACCGAAGGTCGTGTAGGACGCGGTCGTCTGATGGGTGAACCGCTCGCCGCCCACGGGGCAGGTCTGTTGTTCAGACACCGGTGTTCCGGCGGCGGCAGGCATGCCGAGCAAAATGGCTAGCGCGGCACTCGCCAGGGTTTGGGCGGCGCGCGGCAGCGTGGCCCGTAGCCGACGTTCTGCGGCGGTGGTCGGATGCGCGACAGCCCTCATAGTGCTCCCATCTTGAGGTCTCAAGCGACCGAATCCGAAAGACGCTAGCGGTCGAGCCAACGTCGCTCAAGGTCCCTGATAGGCTACTGCGCGGCCAGCGTGCTGTCGCGGCCGGACAATCAGTCGCTTTGGGCCAATTCCCCATACAGGCGAATAAGCTGCGCGAGATTCAGCTACAGCGTGCTGTTGCAGTCCCAAGCTAGGCTGTAGACTATGAAGATAATTCTGATCCCAAGGTAGCAGGTATGCGGTTAAATCGTCGTCGGCTCATCGTAGCCCCGCTCACCATTCTTTCCCTGTGTTTCGCGAGCGCGGCCTACGCGGGTGGCGGTAATCCGTCGCTCACAAACGACTGCGATATCGCCATCACGCTGATGTGCCATTTCGATGGCAACATCACCCTGAACAATCTGAATCTTGTCGAAGCAACCTACAACGCGCAATTGCCCCAGGTTCCGACTCTTGATCTCAATCCAACAGGCTTCTTCAGCGGCTCTTACACGCCGAACCCTGGTCAGGACATCAAGTCCGGCATGATCATGGCGAATTTCCTGGTCAGCTATTTCGCGGTGAAGGGCGGAAACGCTTTCGAGCTCTACAAACTTGCAACGCCGTCGACCCAGTTTTCCTGGAATACAAATGACATTCCCAATGGAGGCGGAAACGCTCCGGGCTTGTCGCACCTTCTCTGGATTGGCTACAGCGCTGCTCCGCCCCCGCCTCCGCCCCCCCCACCGACAGGCGTCCCTGAGCCTGCAACCTGGGCCATGATGATCATCGGCTTTGGGGCCGCCGGCTCCATGCTTCGTCGTCGGAAGACAATCATCGCCTGAGCCGCCACATATCACCAGACGTTCAAGGCCCGGCCCATTGGCTGGGCCTTTTGCGTTCTCGTCAGCGGCCGCACGGGCGCTATGGCCTTCATGTTTGTTTACAAAGCCTGCACGCCAGCCGTGATATTCCGCAGGGCAAGGTTCCCGTCGGAGCGATGAATTCCCCTGTAGGTTGTTTCATGTTTCCAAGGCCGACGCATATGCTATGTCGGCCCTGAGTTCAGCGAATTGGATTTGTAAAAGTGATAATCAGGACCTGGGCACTTGGCGCGATCGGTGCCGCGACGCTGGCCCTTTCGGTGCCGGCCTCCGCCGCTGTGACCGAACTTCACTTCACCGCGCCTGGCGCGGCGTCGCAGATCTATTTTGTCGGCCAGAATCCTGCCGACCACAGCCAGCTCTATGCCGGTCTCGGTGCCGATTTGGGTCTGACGCTCAGCAGCGTCACCAACAACGGCTACAAGTGGAATTTTGCCTATTCCCTGAAGAACGTTTCGACGATTGCCTCGCGCGTCGGCACCATCGGCTGGGACATCTCGCCGGATGCGTTGAATGCATCCGACCTGGGCGGGGCCTATACCAATTCGGCCGCAGGCAATATGTCATTTCACGGCCCGGTTGAATTCTGCCTGAATAACAACAAAGGCAAAAGCTGTGGCGGCGGCGGCAATGGCGGACCCAGCCAGGGTCAGACCTCTGTCGGAACGTTCAGCCTGAACTATCGCCAGTCGGTGACCGTCTACATCCCGGTGCAACAGCCGGTCTATGGATACACAGGCAAGGGCAAGAACCGGGTTTACGGTGTCATTGGCTACAACACCGTGCAGGTGTCTACAATTGTGCCGGTGCTAGCACCGCGCGAACTGGTGTTCAACAACTTCGGGACGCACTGGCAGTCGGTTCCGATCATCGGGTCAACCGTCGGCATCCCGGGCGAACGCCCCCTCGTCGTGGTCGCAGTGCCGGAGCCCGCCACCTGGGCGCTGATGATCCTGGGCTTTGGCAGCGTCGGTGCCATGCTGCGTCGGCGACGCACAGCACTGGCCTGATCCACCGACGGCCCTGACACAGCCAAGCCCCGGCCCCGGACCGGGGCTTTTGCTTTTGTACCCGCGGCACTCGACCTGCCGTTGACGCCTGCGACCCCGGGTTCCAACGTGTACCGGGGGAGATCTCATCATGCGAACAGGTCTATTGATCGCCGCGCTGGCGCTGTCCGGTCCCGCTGCGGCCCAGACGCCGCCCAACCCCTGGTGGGACGGCTATTTCACGGGATCAACACGCGTCGCCCTGCCCGATGGGCGGCGGATCAATCTCTACTGCCAGGGCAAGGGGGCCCCGACCGTCGTGCTGGATGCGGGCCTTGGCGAAGGTGCCTGGACCTGGCGCACCGTGCAGGGCCGGATCGCGGCAACGACCCGCGTCTGCGCCTATGATCGGGCGGGCTACGGCCTGAGCGATCCCGGACCTGAACCCCGCGACCTGCGCGCCCTGACCCGGGATCTGGAAGCGGTGCTGACGGCGGCCAGAATACCTGGCCCCTATGTGCTGGTCGGCCATTCCGCCGCCGGCCTGACCACACGGCTCTACGCCTATCGCCACCCCGAGCGGGTGGCCGGGCTGGTGCTGATCGATCCGTCCACCGAGGGCCAGGCGGCACGGCTGGCGGCGGCGGCGCCCGGAATGATGAAGGCCCAGATGCTGATGGCCGGCGCCGCCAAGCCCTGCGCCCAGTCGCCGCGACCGGCGGTAATCGAAAAGCTCTGTGTCCGGGCGCCGGGCGATCTGCCGCAAACCCGGACAGATCGGTGGACCCAGATGCAGGGTCCCGGCCACTACCGCACTGTCGCCGCCGAGTTCGACGGCATGATGGGCCCGAACAGCGCGCAGATGGAAGCCGAATGGCGGCCCTTCGGCGCCTGGCCCGTGCGGATGCTGACGCGCGGCGAGAGCGCCATGCCCGGCGGCGACAAAGCCGAACAGGCCGCCGCCGACAAGGTCTGGCGCGAGATGCACGACGAGACCATGAAGCTGGCGCCTCAGGGCACGCACGTCGTCGTCGCCGGCGCGGGCCACGCCATCCAGCTGGACAAGCCCGAGGCGGTTATCGCCGCCGTGGCCGAGGTCGTGGCGCGGGTGCGCTCAGCGAAGCGCTGAGCGGGCAACCCCCCAAGTCTTCCCCCGAAAAAAGCACGTCATCACCCGACTTGGTCGGGTGACCCATAAACACCGGGCTGACCGGAGAAGGCCAAGGCGTCGCCGCCGAGACCCCTCCGAAACCCCCCGCGTTTATGGGTTACCCGGACAAGCCGGGTAATGACGGGAAGATTTTGGGTTGATCCTCTTCACCAATGATCAGTTCCGGAACGTCGCTGCCATGGACGGATCGGAGGGCATTTCGCGGTACTGGCGCAGCTCGTTGCGGCCGACCACCATGTGGTGAACCTCGTCCGGGCCGTCAGCGATCCGCAGGGTGCGGGTGCTGGAGTACATCTGGGCCAGCGGGGTGTGCTGTGACACACCCAGGGCGCCGTGCATCTGGATCGCCTGGTCGATGATCTGGCAGACCCGCTCGGGCACCATGGCCTTGACCATGTGGATCCAGACGCGGGCTTCGTGGTTGCCCAGAACGTCCATCGCCTTGGCGGCCTTGAGCACCATCAGGCGCATGGCCTCGATGTCGATGCGGGCCCGCGAGATGATCTCCAGATTGCCGCCCAGTTGCACCAGGGGCTTGCCGAAGGCTTCACGGGTCATGCCGCGCGTGACCAGCAGGTCCAGGGCTTTTTCGGCCGAACCAATGGCGCGCATGCAGTGGTGAATCCGGCCGGGGCCGAGGCGCAGTTGCGAGATTTCAAAACCGCGGCCTTCGCCCAGCAGCATGTTCGTGGCCGGCACCCGGACGTTGTCGAACACGATGTGCATGTGGCCGTGCGGAGCGTCGGGGTTTCCGAACACGTGCTGCGGGCCGATGATCTTGACCCCGGGCGCATCCGTGGGAACCAGGATCTGCGACTGGCGCAGGTTGGGCGGTCCGTCCGGGCTGGTCTGGACCATGGTGATCATGATCTTGCAGCGCGGGTCGCCGGCGCCGGAGATGTAGTGCTTCTCGCCGTTGATGACGTATTCGTCGCCCACCAGGGTGGCGCGGGTGTTGACGTTCTTGGCGTCGGACGAGGCCGAGTGCAGCTCGGTCATGGCGAAGGCGGAACGGATCTTGCCGGCCAGCAGCGGCTCCAGCCACTGCTTCTTCTGGGCCGGGGTTCCAACCCGCTCGAGGACTTCCATATTCCCGGTGTCGGGCGCGGCGCAGTTCATGCACTCCGAGGCCATCCGGTTCTTGCCCAGCTCGACGGCGATATAGGCATAGTCCAGGTTCGAAAGGCCCTCGCCGGTCTCGGCGTTGGGCAGGAAGAAGTTCCACAGGCCCTCGGCCTTGGCCTTGTCCTTGGCCTTCTCCAGGCACTCCAGCTGGCCCGGCGCATAGGACCAGATGTCGGTCTTGGCTTCACCGAGGCGATGGAATTCCTCGCTCATCGGGTTCACGGTTTCGCGGATGAAGCGCTTTACGTGATCCAGCAGCGGCAGCGCCTTAGCCGACATGCGCAGGTCGTTGAGCTCATCCTGAGGGTTCAAGCCGAAGCTGGACATCGCCTTGGTCTGCGTTTCGCTCATCTGTCGTCTCCCGAATGGTTTCATGGTGCGGGCGCCTTTGACGGCGCCCTCGGTGGGTTGGCGGGCGCGGGTCTGCGCGCCGTTCTACTGTCGATTAGCTTTGCGTCATTTCCGACAGGAATCAAACAAGCGTTTTAAGCTGGCGCGTGACAGACCGCTTCGATGTTGTGCCCATCGGGATCGAGGACGAAGGCACCGTAGTAGGTCGGATGGTAGTGCGCCCTGACGCCGGGCGCGCCGTTGTCGCGTCCGCCGGCCGCGAGGGCCGCCGCATAGAAGGCATCCACATTGGCCCGGTCCGCCACGGCGAACGCTACATGCGTCCCTCCGGATGGATCACCCTGGCCGATCCAGAAGAAGGGACGTTCCGCGCCATAGCCGCCAAACGCCTCTCCGTCTCCGAACAGCCGCGTCAAACCCACAGGCCCGAGCGCAGCGTCATAGAACGCCGCAGAGCGCGCAAAATCCGCCACTTTCAAGGTGACGTGATCCAGCCCCGCGGCCATTGCCGCCCTACTTGTTGGGCGCGGTCGCGGCGGTCGGACAGGCCGCTGCGAACAACGCCTCGTTGTCGGCGCCCACGGCCTTCTTCGGCGAATCCAGACGCCAGGACGCCTTGATCTCAAGCGGGACCGCGGGCTTGTAGCCGCCCAGCATGATCATGTTCTTGTTGGCGCAATCCAGGCCGACCACATTGCCGACGCCGTCCGACTTGCCGGGACCGGCTGGGCCCAGCTT
The DNA here is from genome assembly GCA_031379795.1 of Alphaproteobacteria bacterium. Taxonomy (GTDB): domain Bacteria; phylum Pseudomonadota; class Alphaproteobacteria; order Caulobacterales; family Caulobacteraceae; genus Phenylobacterium. Next base: position 8,868 of record JANNFM010000149.1, on the reverse strand, counting down.
GGCCGAGGGCTTGGAGATCGCCTGCATGACGATCAGGCGGCCGCTCTGGCGGTCACGATAGGTATAGTCACTGTCAAACGACCACGACGTGCCATTGGGCGTGTCGATGTACTTGGTCCAGGTCTCGGCGGAGGCGGCGCTGGTCACGGCAAGGGCGGCGACGGCAGCGAGCGCAAAGGCGCGGCGCATAGGCATGTCTCTCCAGGTGGTCTTGTTTCGTCTCTCACTGCAAACCTAACGGCCCTTTCGCCCGGGTCCAGCGGAAATGCCTTCTGGGCCGTACGTGTCAAAAGTCGCAGATAGGATTTGCACATTTGTTCTTCTTATGTTCTATTTCTGCATATGCAAACGTTCGCCGAGCGATCCGAACGTCACAGCAATGTGCTGGAGGTCCTTTGCGGCCACATGGCCACCCCACCCTGGCGCGGCAGCGGGTAAGGCAACGCGGCAGCGCTACCCACCCAACCGTGTCATCCCGGTTTTCGTGCAACGAAAGCATGCCCTCGGGGCGGCCAAAGGCCGAACCCGGGGGACCAGGACCCATAAACGCCGACGCCGGCAGTCTCTGTCGCTGCGGCGACGCTGTACCACCTCACCAAACCCGGAGCTTATGGGTCCCGGTCTTCGCCTGACGGCGAAACCGGGATGACAAACTGTGGATGGATGACACCGCGTGGGTGGATTTCCCACTAGCAAATACCGGAGCGGCCTACGCCTTCCCGGCGCACTTCCGTGTCTTCCGTGTTTTCCGTGGCTAATCCTTACATCACACGACCGCCCGGCAGGGGGTCCCGGTCTTCGCCTGACGGCGAAACCGGGACGACATGCCGTGCGCGCATGGGACGTCCTGCGCGCCCTCAGGCCACCCGCTTCACAGGCTTCGCGAACGCCCGCTCGTTTTCGCCGATGTAGTCCCGCGTGATCGGCAGCACATCGACGCGCTTGGCCAGCTGAATCTGCCAGATGTATTGCCGCCGCGCACGGAAGCTCTGTTCGGCGATGCCCAGGTAGAACTCGAACATGCGGCAGAAGCGCTCGTCGTAGAGCTCGGCGCTGTCGGCCCGCGCGGCCTCGAAGCGGTCGCGCCAGTGGCGGATGGTCTCGGCGTAGTGCAGGCGCAGGATCTCCACGTCCGTGACGATCAGGCCCGCGCGCTCGATGGCCGGCATGACCTCACTGAGTGAGGGGCTGTAGCCACCGGGGAAGATGTACTTGTCGATCCAGCCGTTGGTGACGCCCGGCTCCGGCCGGCCGATGGAATGCACCAGGCCGACACCATCATCCTTCATCAACCGCGCCACGCCGTCGAAATACTCCTGATAATTGGGCCGCCCCACGGCCTCGAACATCGCCACCGACAGCACCCGGTCGTAGGTCCCTTTCAGGTCACGGTAGTCGGTCAGCGAGAAGCGGGCCTTGTGCGCCAGGCCCTTGGCCTCGGCACGCGCCTTGGCGATCTTCAGCTGTTCGATCGACAGGGTGATGGCGTCGACCTCGACGTCGGAATCCTCCACCAGCTGAAGCGCCAGACCGCCCCAGCCGCAGCCGATCTCGACCACGCTATGGCCGGGTTGCAGATTGAGCTTGGCGGCGATGTGCCGCTTCTTGGCCAGCTGGGCCTCTTCCAGCGTCATGTCGGGACGCTCGAAATAGGCGCAGGAGTACTGCATGTCCTCGTCCAGAAACCGCCGGTAGAGATCATAGGACAGGTCGTAGTGGTGGGCGACGTTGCGCAGCGACTGCACCCGGTTGTTGGCCTCGCGGATCGTGCGGCGCAGCCAGCGGCGGATCGGGCCGCGGCGCTTCTTCGTCTTGAACTCGGCGTTGGTCCCGATCAGGTCGATGAACTCGGCGATCTTGCCCTGCTCGAGCACCAGGCCGCCGTCCATATAGGCCTCGCCGACCCCCAGGCCGGGCTTGGCCGCAATTCGCGCCGCCCAGCTGTTGGACGTGATGCGGGCAACCAGCAGCGGACCCGAGCCGTCGCCCAGCCGCAGCGTCTGGCCGCCCGGCAACTTGAGTGTCAGGTCGCCGACGCGAACCACGCCCTGAAGGACCGATTGCAGATTCACTTAAGCGCTCTCCCGTTTCAGGCCCCAGAATAGAAACCGGCGCGCAAAAGCCAAGCCGACAAAGCCGATCAGCTCCATGTGCGCCTTGACTCCGGGGGGCCGGGTTCTTAACTCCCCCTCGACGTTGGCACTCAAGGGTGGCGACTGCTAACAGCGGCGCATTCAAGCCCCGTCACAGCATTAGAACCGTCTTGCACGGAATCAGAGAGAGAAGACACATGGCGTTTCGTCCCCTGGGAGATCGCGTGCTCGTCGAGCGCGTCGAGGAAGAAGAGAAGACCAAGGGCGGGATCATCATTCCCGACACCGCAAAGGAAAAGCCGCAGGAAGGCAAAGTGATTTCCACCGGCCCCGGCGCCCGTGACGACAGCGGCAAGATCCAGCCCCTCGACGTCAAGGCCGGCGACCGCATCCTGTTCGGCAAGTGGTCCGGCACCGAGGTCAAGCTCGACGGCAAGGACCTGCTGATCATGAAGGAAAGCGACATCCTGGGCGTCGTTTCCTAAGTCCACGCGCCCTCCACATTCCCCTCATCTAGAAAAAGAGAATCCAACATGGCTGCGAAAGACGTCTATTTCGCCTCAGACGCGCGCGATCGTATGCTGCGCGGCGTCAACATCCTCGCCAACGCCGTCAAGGTGACCCTGGGCCCCAAGGGTCGCAACGTGGTCATCGAGAAGTCCTTCGGCGCCCCGCGCTCCACCAAGGACGGCGTGACGGTGGCCAAGGAAATCGAACTGGCTGACCGCTTCGAAAACCTCGGCGCGCAGATGATCCGCGAAGTCGCCTCCAAGACCAACGACAAGGCCGGCGACGGCACCACCACCGCCACGGTTCTGGCCCAGGCCATCGTCGTTGAAGGTCTGAAGTCGGTTGCGGCCGGCATGAACCCGATGGACCTGAAGCGCGGCGTCGACAAGGCGGTCGCCAAGGTCGTCGAAGAGATCAAGCGTTCGGCCAAGAAGGTCACCACCAACGCCGAGATCGCCCAGGTCGGCACCATCTCCGCCAACGGTGACGTGGAAGTCGGCGAGATGATCGCCCGCGCCATGGAAAAGGTCGGCAACGAAGGCGTCATCACGGTTGAAGAGGCCAAGACCGCCGAAACCGAACTCGATGTCGTCGAAGGCATGCAGTTCGACCGCGGCTACCTGTCGCCTTACTTCATTACCAACGCCGAGAAGATGGAAGCCGAGCTGGAGGATCCGATGATCCTGCTGTTCGAAAAGAAGCTGTCCTCGCTGCAGCCCCTGCTGCCGGTGCTGGAAGCCGTGGTCCAGTCGGGCAAGCCCCTGCTGATCATCGCCGAAGACGTCGAGGGCGAAGCCCTGGCCACCCTGGTGGTCAACAAGCTGCGCGGCGGCCTGCGGGTTGCCGCCGTCAAGGCGCCGGGCTTCGGCGATCGCCGCAAGGCGATGCTGGAAGACATCGCCATCCTGACCGGCGGTCAGCTGATCTCGGAAGACCTGGGCATCAAGCTTGAGAGCGTCACGCTCGAAATGCTTGGCAAGGCCAAGAAGGTCACCATCACCAAGGACGACACCACCATCGTGGACGGTTCCGGCGTGAAGGGCGACATCGAAGGTCGCATCAGCCAGATCAAGAAGCAGATCGAAGACACCACGTCGGACTACGACAAGGAAAAGCTGCAAGAGCGTCTGGCCAAGCTGGCCGGCGGTGTTGCCGTGATCCGCGTCGGTGGCTCGACCGAAGTCGAAGTGAAGGAAAAGAAGGACCGCGTCGATGACGCCCTCAACGCGACCCGCGCGGCCGTGGAAGAAGGCATCGTCCCCGGCGGCGGCGTCGCCCTGCTGAAGGCCTCCAAGGTCCTGGACGGCTTCAAGGGTGACAACGACGACCAGGAAGCCGGCGTCGCCATCGTGCGCCGCGCGCTGCAGGCCCCGATCCGCCAGATCGCCGAAAACGCCGGCGTTGAAGGCTCGATCGTGGTCGGCAAGGTGATGGAGAACGCCTCCGCCACCTTCGGCTTCAACGCCCAGACCGAAGAATACGTCGACCTGGTCAAGGCCGGCGTGATCGATCCGGCCAAGGTTGTGCGCACGGCTCTGCAGGACGCGGCTTCGGTCGCCGGCCTGCTGATCACCACGGAAGCGGCCATCGTCGAGGCGCCCAAGAAGGGCGGCGGCGGCGGCGGCATGCCCGGCGGCGGCATGGGCGGCATGGGCGACATGGACTTCTAGTCACCCTAGAAACCGTCATCCCGGCCAACGTAGCGGCGTAGCCGCGAAGGCCGAGCCGGGATCAGGATTGGGGGCGGGATCGAAAGGTCCCGCCCTTTTTCTTTGCCGCAATCAGCGTTTGCCGCCTCGGTCGTCCCTCAGCACCATCCCGCCAATCCAGCTGGAAACACCTGTGATGATCGCCACCAGGCAGCCGGCGAGCAGGCCCGGGATCGTAAAGCCCGGCAACAGCTTGGCCACCAGGCCGATCATCGCCGCATTCACCACCAACAGGAACAGGCCCAGCGTCAGGATGGTGATCGGCAGGGTCAGGATGAAGACCACCGGGCGCACGATGGCGTTGACCACGCCCAGCAGCAGGGCGGCGATGATCAATGTGGCCGTTGTATTGACGTGAACGCCTGGAACGATCTCCGAGGCGACCCACAGGCCAAGTGCGGCAAACACCGCGCGGACGAGGAATTTGGCCAGCATTTCGGTTGCTCCGGATGAACCCTGCAAGACCCTATGCCTCTTGCGGCCATGACGGCTACCCACCCGGGCCGAAAACGCTCAGAGGCCGAATTTCACAGAACAATGGTCTGTTTACCTGTCTCCTATATTGAACAGAATGGACGGCTGCACTCAATAAGCTGGCCGACATCGCACGAGGGGGTGCGCACCGGTGATGTCGAGGGTCAAAAGCCTTCTGGACGAGCGACTGGACGCCGTGGCCGCCACGACGTCCGACACCCTGGTTGCGCGGTTCGTAATTGCCCTGGTGTGCGGAACCCTGCTGGGCGTGAACATTGACGCCACCATCGCTGCGGTCTGGGGCGTGGGCTTCGTGGTCTGCGAGGTTCTGACGATTGTCATCTGCCGCAACGCGCTGGCCGGCGGCGCGCTCAGCACGTTCAACCGGGCGGCCTATCTGCTGATTGGGTTATCGTCCGGCGTGTTATGGACGACCCTCGCAGCGCTCTACTGGGATTCCGGCTCAGAGCCATTCCGGCTGGTCGCCTTCGCCATCCTGGCGGGCATCCTGGTCCATGCCCAGTGCTTCTGTTTTCGAGCTCCAGTTGCCATGGCGGCGCTGATGATCCCATCTTCAGGGGCCATTATCGTATTGCCTCTGATTGACGGCGGCTACTCCGGCGTCGCCTTGCTGACCCTCATGATCTCGCTGGGCATGATGCTGACCTATGTGGGCGCCAGCGCCAATGCCAACATGCGCACCGCCGCGGCGCTGGAGGATGCACAACGCGAGGCCATGGCCGCCAACGAGGCCAAGTCGGCTTTCCTGGCCGTGATGAGTCATGAGCTTCGCACACCCCTGAACGGGGTGCTCGGCATGGCGCGGGCACTGTATCGCACCGATCTTGACGACCGCCAGCGCAGCCAGCTCGAGACGATTCTGAAGTCCGGCGACACGCTGCTGGCGATGCTCAACGATCTGCTCGACATCTCGAAAATCGAAGCTGGCCACACCGACCTGAACCCGGCGCCGTTCGATCTGCGCGTCTCCGGCGAACAATGCGTTCAGCTGTGGTCCGAGCTGGCCTCGACCAAAGGCGTGGTCCTGACCTGTGAGATCGATCCGGAACTGCCGGAGCGCCTCATGGGTGACGAATCCCGGGTCCGGCAGATCCTGCTCAACCTCGTTTCCAACGCCGTGAAATTCACCGAGACGGGGAGCGTCGACCTATGCCTGCGCAACGCCGCGCGGGACGACGCCTCGGGCATCGAACTCGCCGTCAGCGACACGGGCATCGGCATGACGCCAGAGCAGCTGGCCCGGATCTTCCGTCCCTTCACCCAGGCCGACGCCTCCACCGCCAGCCGGTTCGGCGGCACAGGTCTTGGCCTCTCCATCTGCCAGACCTTGGCGATGGCCATGGGCGGCGATATCCGCGTTGAAAGCACGTTCGGAAATGGGTCGCGTTTCCTGGTTTGGCTGCCGCTGGCCGCGACAACGGAGACCTCGGACCTCTCAGGGACCGTTGAGACCCTGCCCGCTCTTCGCATTCTGGTGGCCGACGACAATCCGGTGAATCTGGCGGTGGCGCGCGCGGTCCTGGAGGCCGTCGGCGCTGATGTGACGACCGCCGCCCACGGCGGCGAGGCCCTTGAGCGGCTACGCGAAGCGGCCTTTGACCTGGTGCTCATGGATGTTCACATGCCGGTGATGGACGGCGTCGAAGCCGTACGCCGGCTGCGCGCCGGCGAGGCCGGGCGGGCGGACATGCCGGTTATTGCGTTGACTGCGGACGCCGGCTCCGGGGAATGGGATCGCCTCAAGGCGCTGGGATTCAACGGTCTGCAATCCAAGCCGGTGCAACCCGCATTGCTGATCGCGGCGATCAGCGCAGCCATGGCTGGAACCTCGAGCTCCAGCCAGGCCGAAGCGGCCGCCTAGATCACGTCGTCACGTCCAGGGTGGGCACCGTCTGTTTCAGCCGTCCGCCGATGCGGATCGGCTCGATGCGCACCGCAAGACCCGTCTTGGGATCGGTTTCGACAAACACGCCGCACACTGTGGCCGGTCCCTCCGCGGGCTTGTATCGACCGCCGGAGATCCGCGTGGTGAAGCGCCGTAGCGGCTCTTCCTTCTGATTGCCGATGACGCTGTCGTAGTCAGCGCAGGCCCCGGCGTCGGTCTGGTAGGCCGTTCCGCCCGGCAGGATCTGGGCGTCAGCCGTCGGCACATGGCTGTGGGTGCCGACCACCAGGGTGGCCCGGCCATCGCAGAAGTGACCCATGGCCATCTTCTCCGAGGTCGCCTCGGCGTGCATATCGACGATGATGGCGTCGGCCACGGCCCCCAGCGGACAGGCGTCCAGTTCCGGGTCCACAGCGGCGAAAGGATCGTCCAGGGCATCCATGAACACGCGGCCCAACAGGTTGATGACCAGGATCCGCTTGCCGTCCGGCAAATCGAACAGCTGCGAGCCCCGGCCCGGCGCGCGGGAAAAGGCGGAGTAGTTCAGCGGCCGGATCAGGCGCGGCTCGCGGACGATGTAGGTCATCGCCTCTTTTTGATCCCAGGAATGATTGCCCAGGGTCAGGCAATCGGCGCCTGCGTCGAACAGTTCGCGGGCCGTGGCTTCGGTGATCCCGAACCCGGCCGCCGCATTCTCGGCGTTGATGATCACGAACTCGAGCTCAAGCGCACGACGCAGGCCCGGCAGATGCTCCGCCAGCCCCTCACGCCCGGAGCGACCGACCACATCCCCGAAAAAGGCAAACCTCATGGGTCTCTAGTAGAGACTTCCACCCGGGGATCAAATCGGAAGCGGTTCCAACGGCATCGACAGAGTTGCCGGGCCGGCAAAAACCAGAGCAAATCCCACTCCGACAAGCGGAGATCGAACGTGATCCGGATATTGAGTGTGATCCTTGCCGCCGGTTTGCTGGCCACCGGTGCCCAGGCTCAGGCGGTGTCGGTGCGTACAGCAGACGGCGTGGTGGTGGGACAGGCCAACGACCGGGCCAACGTTTTCCGCGCCGTGCCCTATGCCGCGCCGCCGACGGGCGCGCTGCGCTGGGCGCCGCCCCAACCCCCAAAGCCTTGGGCCGCGCCGCTTGATGCCTCAAAGAACGGGCCCTCATGTCCGCAGCCGATGAACGCCGACGGCACGCCCAATGCCTTCGGCGGCGCCAACGGCCCGGTGTCGGAGGATTGCCTGCAGCTCTACGTGTTCGCCCCCAAAGCCGTGACGAAGGCGCCGGTCATGGTCTGGATTCACGGCGGAGGAAATCGGGTCGGCGCGGGCTGGGTCTATGACGGCTCCAACTTTGCGCGCGACGGGGTGGTGATCGTCTCGATCAACTACCGGCTGGGGGCGTTGGGCTATCTGGCGCATCCGGCGCTGACGAAGGCAGCGGGCGCACAGCCCACCGGCAACTTCGGCCTGATGGACCAGATCGCGGCCCTGAGGTGGGTCCGGCGCAACATCGCCGCGTTCGGCGGCGATCCCGGCAACGTCACGATCTTCGGCGAGTCAGCGGGCGGCGAGAATGTGTTGGCGCTGCTGGCGACGCCGGCGGCCCGGGGGCTCTTTCACAAGGCGATCGTACAATCCGGCGGTGGCTGGAGCCAGCCCCGGCCCCTGGCTCAGGCCGAAGCCGATGGCGTCGCCGCGCTGGGCCGGAGCAACACTGACGCGTTGCGGGCGCTGCCAGTTGAGCAACTGGTTGCGCTATCGGGCCGGTATGGGCCGTTCCAGGACGGGCGATTGGTGACGGCGACCGCGGCCCAAGCCCTCGCTACGGGCCGTGCGGCAGACGTACCCCTGATCATCGGCTGGAACTCGGGCGAGGACAGCGTGGCGTTCGGCGGAACGCTGGCCGACCGCGACGCGGTACGCACGCCGGAAGGCCGCGAGGCCTTCACAGATCGTGCGTTTGGCGCTCCGGCGCGATGGGTGGCCGCCCAGGCTTCAGCCGGAAAGCCCGCCTGGCTTTACCATTTCTCCTATGTCGGCACGCGCTTCCGCCCGCGCATGACCACCGCCGCCCACGCCGCCGAGATCCAGTACGTGTGGGAATACTGGGGCCGCCGCACGCCGATGAGCGTGGTCAGCGACGAGGACCGCGCCATGGCCAGCCTGATGCAC
>JANNFM010000130.1:0-5406 GCA_031379795.1 Alphaproteobacteria bacterium | reverse complement strand
AGCAGGTCGGATGAGGGGTTGATTCCTCTCACAGAATAACACTCTGTTTTACTGGAACAATCGCCGCGCGACCCCTCATCCGAGCCGCTCACGCGGCCCACCTTCTCCCACAAGGGGCGAAGGAAAAAAGCAGCCATATTCAACGATGTGTGAATGCCGTAGCCCCTTGAAGGGGGGATAGATTGCTACCTCAACTGCCCGATGTTCATGGATGTCCACGCTGGCTCTTTTCCTGCCAGGGGGCATTCACGGAGGCGGCGGCCCCACGTCCTGCACCGGCCCGAACACCCGCTGAAAGCTTTCCCTCAGCGCTGCGTCGGCCTCGGCCATGGTCACGGGCAACCCCAGATCCACCAGGCTGGTGACGCCATGCTCTGTCACGCCACAGGGCACGATGCCGTCGAAGTGGGTGAGGTCGGGCTGCACGTTCAGCGAGATGCCGTGGAACGATACCCACTTGCGCAGCTTGACGCCGATGGCGGCGATCTTGTCTTCGGGGGGCGGGTGGGGGCGGGCCACCCAGACGCCCACGCGGCCCGGCCGGACCTCGCCGCACACGTTGAACGCGGCCAGCGCGTCGATCACCCAGGCCTCGAGCGCATTGACGAAGGCGCGCACGTCGCGTCCGCGTCTGGTCAGATCCAGCATCACATAGGCCACCCGCTGTCCCGGGCCGTGATAGGTGTATTGGCCGCCGCGGCCACTCTGGAACACCGGGAACCGATCCGGCGACAGCAGGTCAGCGGCGCGGGCGGAAACGCCGGCCGTATAGAGCGCGGGGTGTTCCAGCAGCCAGATCAGCTCCGGGGCTTTGCCGTCGGCGATCGCGGCGGCCCGCGCCTCCATGGCGTCCACGGCGTCGCGATACCCGACGGGCGCGGTCGAGACCGTCCATTCGACGCTCAACCCATCGTCCCGACCGAACGGCGAAATGGGTTTCAGGGTTAACGCGTGATCAAGCATGTCGGACGCAATGTGGGGGACGGCTTGGCGACGCGCAAAGCTCTTCTGCAATTTTCGGGGTTGGTTGGTGAGTCAGGTCAAGGCAGTCAACGTGGATATTCAGGTGGTGCTGGGTCGCACCTCCATGCCGATGTCCCAATTGCTGAAAATGGGCCGGGGCGCCGTGATTCCCCTCGATGCGACGGTGAATGACGAGGTCTGGATCCTGGCCAACAACCACCCTGTCGCACGCGGTGAAATCCAGATCAGCGACGAGAGCATTTCGATCTGCGTCACCGGTGAAGCGAATATATATGACTACATGGCTGGCGCGGCCTGAGGCTGCTCTTCCCAAAGGCGTCAGGGTTTGCTACCTGCCCGCTCTCACCACGCGCGGTCGTGGCGGAATTGGTAGACGCGCAGCGTTGAGGTCGCTGTGGGGCAACCCGTGGAAGTTCGAGTCTTCTCGACCGCACCAGGTGATATCGCGATATGTAGATGAAAACATTGGAGAGATCCTTGGTTTCATGTCTACGAGAGACTCAACTCCAGTCCACCCTCTAGTCCCCCTTCGGAAAAACGTCCGGACATACCCCACATCTTTCGCAGGGGCATACGTCTGGGCGCCAGAGGGGTGAGGGCGGCGCGGATCGGCCACGTCCCGCCGGTCCGCTCCGCGCAGGTTGCTGGTACCCGGCGCTCGCCGCCAGCGCCACCGTAACGGGGGTGATCCAGCCTCCGGCGGGTCTTCATCGCCCCTTCGGTCCAGGCCCCGTGGTTGTTCGATCCGGTCGCCTCGCATCCGCGTGCTGCTCAGCGCCGTAGGATATGCAGGACGACAACAAAGCTGATCGCGAACCAGGTCGACCGCTGTTTTGCGGGGAATCGCGTTTTCGCGACAAACGGCGCAAACTGGATGTTCAACCCGGCCGGGAAGTCGGCAGGGTTGCATTGCCGAAACCCTTATGGAGACAGCGATATGACCGACAAGAATGACAAGAAGGACGAGACCGTCCAATCGCAAGAGATCGACGCAGCCCGTCTCGACGACGCGGCGCTCGATCAGGTTGCCGGCGGCGGTCGCTTGTTTGGCGATGTGACTGGCACCGGGATCAAAGACGGCACCAGCAACGTCCGCGACGGGATGAGCAACTAGACCTGATCCTGCGCCCGAGGAGGACCGTTCCGCGTCGGGCCGGTCGAAGCCGTCGCCATGCGTAGCTCTGCCACGCGCGGGGCTGGCGTATTGCACGCGATAGAACCGCGCGGCGAGCCCGGTGTCGGCCTCGAACCGCGCCTATCTCCTTGAGAGCCTCAGGAACCCTGAGAAGCGCTACGGTGGCGTGACGTCGGACCTGAAGGCGCGGCGTTCCGAGCACAACCATGGGAAATCCACGCGCACATCGAAGTTTGCGCCGTGGAAGCCGGTCACCGACGCCGCATTTTCGGAACGCGTTCAGGCGGAGGCTTTCGAGACATACCTGAAATCCGGTTTCGGCCATGCCTTTGCGCGTAAGCGACTCTGGCCCACTTGATCCGCCTGTCCGGTGACCGGTTGAATCGAGCGCCACCGTCTTGCGCTCGCTTACGATGTGAAGCTAAGAGGCGGCATTGGTCATCGTCTGCGTTGTTCTAAACCGCACCCGTGAACCAGGACTTCAACAAGGAACGCGCCTAGCCGTCCGTACATAGTCGAGGGAGGTCCGCATGAGCCGTGAAACGGACCACCTCGCCGACCTGGCGGACGGCAGGCGCCGCCCCGAAATCGATGTCGATCTGGAAGACCTCGCGCTTGACGAGGACTACGCGTTGAATCCGGATTTCGTGTCCAACGTGGCCGATGCGCTGGATCGGGGTGACGCCGAGCGTCTCCGCGACCTGTTGGCGGCGTTGCATCCTGCCGACGTGGCTGACCTGATGGGGTTCCTGTCAGCCGACGCGCGCGAAGAGCTGATCCCGCACCTCAATCCCGAGACCCTGGCCGAGATCCTGTCGGAACTGGACAGTGAAATCCGAGAGGACGTGCTGGAGCATGTGCCCTCCGCCACCCTCGCCAAAGCTATCGGCGAGATGGACTCCGATGACGCGGCCGACGTCGTCGATGACCTGGAGGATGACAAGCGCGCCCAGGTGCTGGCCGCCATGCCGGAGCTGGAACGCGCCGCCATCGAATCCTCACTGTCTTACGAGGATGAAACCGCCGGGCGCCTGATGCAGCGCGAGGTGGTGGCCGCGCCGCAATTCTGGACGGTCGGTCAGGCCATCGATCATTTCCGCAAGGACGCCGACGAACTGCCGGAACTGTTCTTCGATATCTATGTGGTGGACCCGGCCTTCAAGCCGGTCGGTGCCGTGCCGGTCAGCCACCTGCTGCGGTCCGCGCGTCAGACCCCGCTGGCGCAGATCATGGAGCCGGTGAACGAGATCGCCATCGACCTGGATCAGGAAGAGGTCGCCTATATTTTCGACAAGTATCACCTGATCTCCGCGCCTGTTGTGGACGCTGGCGGGCGGCTGGTCGGTCAGATCACCGTCGATGACATTGTCGGCGTCATCCAGGACGAGGGCGAGGAAGACATCCTGGCTCTGGCCGGTGTGTCCGACGCCGGCCGCGACGCCGGGGTGGTGGGGATCGTCAGGTCGCGGATTCCGTGGCTGATGATCAACATGGTCACTGCTGCGGTCGCCGCCAGCGTCATCGGCGCGTTCCAGGACGAAATCGCCAAGCTGGTGGTGCTGGCCGCGCTCTATCCGGTGGTGGCGTCGCTGGGCGGCAATGCCGGCACCCAGACCCTGGCCGTCGCCGTGCGCGCCCTGGCCAGCCGCGAGCTCTCATCCTTCAACGCGGTTCGAACCGTGATGCGCGAAATGACGGTCGGTCTGATCAACGGCGCGGCTCTGGCGGCGATTACCGGCACCGTGGTGTTCCTGATGTTCCATGACATCCGTCTGTCACTGGTGTTCGGGCTGGCGCTGGTCATCAACCTGTTCATGGCGTCCCTGGCCGGGGCCGTCGTGCCGCTGGTGCTGGAGCGTATCGGTCGGGACCCGGCGGTGTCGTCTTCGATATTCGTGACTTTCGTAACGGATTTCACAGGTTTCTTCGCGTTTCTGGGACTTGCGAGCCTGATCCTGCTGTAGTTGGCGTCAGGCTTGCGGCGAGTGTCGTTGGGCGCTCGTCGCCTGTGCCGAATTGGGACAAACCGGGGCCATGTACGCGCGCCACCGCGTCTCTCGGGCGGCCATCGACCTGCTCAAGCGGTTCGAAGGCTACCGCCAGACTGCCGCCCAGCTGCCCGATGGCCGCTGGACGATTGGTCATGGCCATACGCTGACAGCCCGCGAGGGCGCAGAGGTGTCGGCGTCCGATGCCGAGGCTTTGCTGCTCTACGACCTGATCACCGTGGCCCATGTGGTCAACGAGAATGCCTTCACGCCGCTCAATCAGAACCAGTTTGACGCACTCTGCAGCTTTGCGTTCAACATCGGCGTCGACAACTACCGCCGCAGTCAGATGCTCAAACGCCTGAACGCGGGCGAGACGGTGCAGGCCGCTTGCGCCATGGAGCTGTGGCGCAAGGCTGATTTCGAGGGCGAGCGCATTGTCATTGACGCCCTGGTTCGTCGCCGCGCCGCGGAGAAGGCGCTGTTCCTGACGCCCATGGATGGCGCCTGGATACCGGCCCCGAGCCCGCTGTTGCGACCGGTACTGGATCTGGATGCTCTGGACCTGGTGCCGACCCAGCGGCCGGTAGAGATCACGACGGCGCTCGACGGCGACCAGATTGTGGCCCGCCGCGCGGCGGGCGCTGACCCGATCCCTCAAGCCGATCCGGTCCCTCAACCGGAGACCGCCGCACCCGCGACAACTGCGGCCGCCGAGACCGTGACCGGTCGACTGTCCGCGATCTTTGCCGACCCGGGTGAAGAGCCGGACTGGACCGCCGCCGCGCCCGTCGCCCAAGACGCCGATCTGGAACCCGATCTCATTCTGGAAAACCCGGTGCCAGCGCCTGAGGCGCTCGATGCTGACCTGGATATCCCCAAAACGCCGTTTCCGGATCATCGCCGGGGCGAGTCGGCACCGAACGTCACGGTCGAGATGGCGCCGTTCGAGTTCATTCCGGCGCGCGTGCGTCCGGCCCTGCGTCGCAAGGAACCGTCCATCGTCTGGGATCTGTTTCTGGCCCTGCTGGGCCTGGCCTTCTTCGGGTTTGCGGTGTTCTGGGGTCTGAATACCGTCGGCTCGGCCATGGGCGGGCTGGTGACGCCGCTCCGGGTCGCCTGGCTGGCGGGGCTGGCCGGGATCGGCTTCTTCGTGGTGGCCGTCTTCCGCCTGTTGCAGCGACTGGGCCGCGCCGCCGAACGCGACTAACAGCTGTCCCGGACCAGGAAGCCCGGCTTCCCCCATTTTGGGGGAAAGCGGCGCGAAGCCCCGCAGGGGCAAGTCGCCGATGGGGGAAG
>JANNFM010000125.1:0-3603 GCA_031379795.1 Alphaproteobacteria bacterium | reverse complement strand
ATCGATCAGCTGGAGTACTTCCTGGGCTTTATCGGCCTGGCCTCGCTGGTGGCAGGTGGGCTGGGGGTATTTGGCGCCGTCAGCGCCTATGTGGACAGTCGCAAGCCCGCCATCGCCACCCTGAAGGCGCTGGGGGCCGAGAGTGGTTTGATCCGCGACATCTACCTGGCCCAGATCGGCCTGCTGTCGCTGGTGGGCATCGCCATCGGACTGGCCGTTGGCGCGGCGACGCCGCTGATGCTCGGTGCCGCGATCCAGGGCGACCTGCCTGTCCCGGCCCTCTTCGCGATCTACCCGATGCCCCTGCTCAAGGCCGCCGCGTTCGGCCTTCTGTCGGCGGCGGCCTTCTCTCTGGCGCCACTGGCCCGGGCGCGGACAACCCCGCCCGCCAGCTTGTTCCGCAGCGACATGACCGGAAAGCTGACCTTCGGCCCCGAGATGATCGGCGCGCTGCTGGCCGCCGTCGGACTGGGCGGTCTGGCCATATGGACGGCCCCCACGCCGTTCGCCGCGACCCTGATGATCGCCGGCGTCGCGGCCGCCTTCGTGGTGCTCTGGGCCGCAGGCTGGGGTGGCGCGATCCTGGCGGGACGGATGCGAGGCGGCACGCGCGGGTCCTTGCGCATCGCGCTGGCCAACCTGGCCGGGCCGCGCTCGGCGGCGCGGACGGCGGCACCTGCCATTGGCCTGGGCTTTGCCCTGCTGGCAGCTGTGGTGCTGATCCAGTCCAGCCTGCTGCGCCAGATCTCGATCATCGCGCCCCAGACGGCCCCCGCGCTGGTCTTCACCCAGGTGCCCGCCGACCGGGTGGCGGAGTTCGACGCCGAAGTGGCCAAGGGCTATGGCCGCATACCCGACGCCAACACCTATCTGCGCGCGCCGTTCCTCACTGGCCGGATCGTCGCTGTGCGCGGCCAACCGGTCGTGAAGGACAAGCTCGGCCGCGAGGGTCGCTGGGCCTATGACAATGACATCAGCCTGTCGGCGCTCGGCCCCGAACCGCCCAACGCCGGTGTGGTCGAGGGCAAGTGGTGGCCGGCGGAATATGCCGGGCCGCCCCTGCTGGCCATGGGCCAGGACCCGGCCCGCGCCGCCAATATCCAGATCGGCGACGAGGTGACGATCTCGATCCTGGGCCGCGAAATCGTGACGAAAGTGGCGGTGATCCGGCGTGTGGACTTCGGCAGCTTCGGCGCCAGTTTCCCGCTGGTTCTGACGCCAGCGGCCATTGAGGGCGCCAACCCCCGCCAGTTCGCCATCGCCAAGGCGACACTCGCCGAGGAACAGCGGATCTTCCGGGGTCTGGGTGCCGCCTTTCCCGAGGTGAACATCATCTCGGTGCGCGAACAGCTGGAGGCCGCCACCGAACTTTTCGACCGGGTGGCGCTGGCCGTTCGGGGCGCCGCCGCCGTGGCCCTGATGGCGGCCCTGCTGGTGCTGGCCGGGGCTATCGCCGCCCGGGCCGTCGAACGAACCCGCGAGGCCGCCATCCTCAAGGTGCTGGGCGCCAGCCGGGCCCAGGTGCTCAGCGCCTATGTGCTGGAATACGGCCTGGTAGGCCTCATCGCCGGCGCGGCCGGCGTGGCGCTGGGCTACGCGGCGGCCTGGCCGGTAGTGGTCCGCGTCTTCGAGACCGAGTGGAGCGTCGACTGGGGCGGCGTCTTCACCCTGCTGGCCATCGCCTCGGTGCTGGCGGGGGTTGGCGGCCTGCTCGCGGCGTTCCAGGCCCTGTCAAAACGTCCGGCGCCGGCGCTGCGTAGCGAATAGGCACCAAGCATCCTTTTTCGCCTCAGAGGCGTATGCACTTGCGGCAATGTGTCTCAGCTATGTAGGATTTGCCAGGCTGAAGTTCAGAGCTCTGGGGGATCGCCGCCGTGCAGACGTCCCGTGATGAAGCGTTCCTGGATCTGCTCTACCGCGCCGCCGTGGAACCCGAACTGTGGGTGCCCGCGATGGAGCGCTTCGCCGATATGCTGGGCGGTTCCGGCGCATGGCTGTCACGGCTGAGCATGGCCGACGGCTCGGGCACGGGTCTGGTGTCGCGCATCGATCCGGATATGGAAAAGCCCTATGACCAATACTATGGACGCCTGAACCCGTTCTCGAACGCGTCGGACCCCGAAGCCTTCATGGCCGGCTGGCGCCCCACCATTCTGACGGATCGGGACTGGCTGGAGCCGGACGTGCTGGAACGGCAGGAGTACTTCAACGACTTCATGCGTCCGCAGGATATCAGGTCAGTGATGATGATCCGGCTGGAAGCCTGCGGACTGGAGATCAGTTCGCTCACGATCAATCGGCCACGCTTTGGCGATCCCTTCGGACGCCCGGAGATTGCCCGTGCAAGGCGATATCAAAGTCATATTCGCCGGGCGTTCCGCCTCACCGAAATCCTGTCAGACAGCGGCCTCGCCGAGGATGACCTCGAAAGTCGCCACGGCAAACGCGGCGAGGCCGTCTTCCTGCTGGACGATGAGGGCCGCGTTCGCCACTTGAACCTCGCGGCACAGCGCCTGCTTACGAAGCGCAACGACATACGGGTCATAGGCGGCGTTCTGACAGCGCCGGGCGACAGTTCGGGCCAACTGGAGGCGCTCATGAAAGGGGCAGGCGGACGCCCCTTCGGCGGGCGCTCTGGCGGCTCAATGACCCTGCGCACAGGCGAGGCCCAAGCGCCGCTCTCGATCATGGTTGCGCCCGCGCTTTCGGACCGCATGGCGGTATTCCAGCAAAAGCCGGCCGTCATTGTCTGCGTGACGGAAGTAGACTCGGTGAACGACGTGCATCTGACCACCCGCGAGCAGGAGGCGCTCACCTGGGTGGCCGAGGGCAAGTCCGACTGGGAGATCGCCGTGATCCTCGGCTTGTCCGAGACCACCGTGCGATTCCACGTGGACAACGCCCGCAAGAAACTGGGCGCCGTCAACCGCGCCCAGGCGGTGGCTCGCCTGGTTACCGGTCGCTACCACTGAGGCTTGGCCTCAGTCCGGGTGCACATCCAGGCCCATGGCGCTGAGCAGCACATACTGCTGGGCCGCCGTAATCTTCAGGCCCGAGAGGCTGCCCAGGGTTGTGAGATCCATGCCCGACAGTTCACCCTCCCGCAGGTCCGCCCCGGCCAGCTTGCAGCCGGAAATCACGGCCTGAAACAGGTCGCAGCCGGTCAGGTTGGCGCCTTCCAGATCGGCGCTGGTCAGGTCCGCCTCGCGCAGGGACGATCGCGACAGGTCGCAGCCGGGCAGCGTCGCATCCGACAGGTCGGCCAGTTCCAGATTGCAGCCTGTGAACGCCGCAGCAGTCCGCACCACCTTGCCCCCGAACGCCCGGCTGAAATCGGCGCGGTGGAAGCGCGCACCGCGCAAATTGCACGCCTCGAAGGTCACACCGTAGAGGCTGGTCCGGTCCACGTCGGCGAACGACAGGTCACAGGCCAGGAACCGCGCCTCGTCCAGCCGCGAGAAGGCGAACTGCGGACCCGAGTGACTGTCCGGATCAGCGAAATCACAGTGGTCGAACTGAGCCTCGCGCAGGTCGGCGTGCGCAAACCGGCACCGCACAAAACGGCAACGCACGAACCGCGCATTCTGCAGGATCACCGACGAC
>JANNFM010000122.1:0-18881 GCA_031379795.1 Alphaproteobacteria bacterium | reverse complement strand
GTCCGTCTTCTTCCGTGTGAATTTCACCGAGATCATGCTGCGCTTCCCCTTGCGAAATTTTCTGGCGGACATCCGCTACAGCCTAGAATAGGCAACTGGCATCGCTTTGAGCGTGACCGCCGTCACGCCCCCTCCACGTGTCACCCAACCTTCACGCGCGAATACGTTGTGCCTCACCAATATCTCTGGCACCGTCGTTCGGTGATCGCGGGTCGGGGCGCGGGATGGACGACGGGGCGGGAGAGGGCGTGCGGTATCGCGCTTTCATCAGCTACAGCCATGTGGACAAGGCGTTCGGGCGGAAGTTGCACCGGCGGCTGGAACGCTATGGCCTGCCGCACCATCTGGTCGGGCGTGTCACCGCGCGCGGGCCGGTGCCGCGCCGCGTAGCGCCGGTGTTCCGCGACCGCGAGGAGTTCTCTGCCGCCGGTGATCTGACGACCGAGGTGCGGGCCGCCCTGGCCGCCTCGGCCACCCTGATCGTGGTGTGTTCCCCCGCCGCCGCTGCCTCGCCCTGGGTGTCGCGCGAGGTGGAACTGTTTCGCGAGCTGCATCCGGATGCGCCCGTGCTGGCCGCGTTGGCGGAGGGGGACCCGGCGGTGGCGTTTCCCACGCCGCTGACCATCGCCGGCGGCGCGCCTGTTGAGCCGCTGGCCGCTGATTTCCGGCCCGAGGGCGATGGGCCGCGCCTGGCGCTGCTGAAGCTGGTGGCCGGGGTGCTGGGCCTTGGGCTGGATGAGCTGATCCAGCGCGACGCGCAACAACGCCTGCGCCGCGTGACGGCCATCACGGCCGGCGCGGTCGCCGCCACGTTAGCCATGGCGACACTGACAACCTTCGCGCTGTGGCAACGGGCCGACGCCCAGAAGCAGCGCGCCGAAGCCGAGGCCCTGGTCGAATTCATGCTCACCGATCTTCGCGACCGACTGAAGGGGGTGGGGCGGCTGGATGTGCTGACGACGGTGAATGAACGGACGTTGAAGTACTACGCCGGGCAGGATGTGGAGCGGCTGCCGGCGGCGTCGCAGATGCGGTACGCGCGGATCCTGCAGGCGATGGGCGAGGATGACATGGTGCGGGGGGAGACCGGCTCGGCGTTGCTGAAGTTCAGGACGGCGGAGCGGGTGACAGCGGCGGGCTTGGCAGATAGCCCCGATGATCCAGAGTGGACATGGGCGCAGGGGCAGAGTGAGTACTGGCTGGGGTTCTATTCGTATCGAGGAGAAGACCTCCCAGCCACGGGCAAAAGGTGGCGGCGGTATCGAGAACTTGTGGGCCGGTTGGCGCAGCGTGAGCGTGAGAGCATTCGATACCGGCGCGAGCTCGGTTACGCGGAAGGTAATCTTTGTACACTTGCCCTACGCGCACAAGCAAACCTCGACGTGGCGTTGGACCATTGTGGTGCTGCACTGGCGGCAATGCGTCACGTAGCTAGTGCTTCGCCAAATGATCGACAGGCTACGGATGATCTAATTTCTCGTCACGCATGGATGGCCGATGTCTATGTCGCTCGAAACGATTGGCATGCTGCACAATTACAATGGAAGGCGCAGGAACAACTGCTCGAAAGTCGGATGGGCGTCGACCCCTCAAACACCCAACTGCGCTTCGCATGGAGTGTGCTTCAGTTAGGTCTTGCTCGTGCGGAAAACAATCTGGAACGCCAGGACCTTGCAATAGATCGACTGAAGAAAGCGGTGACGGTGATGGACAGCCTAGTTCGTTTGGAGCCAGAAAATACACGGTGGCACCGAATGCAGAAAAATGTCCGCTCCGGATTGGAATATCTAGAAGAATCGTTGCGCAAAAAGAAGGGATATTAGTTATGAAAATGCTTGTTCCTCCGAGTAAATTCGGAGATCTACAACCAACAAATACAGTAAATAACGCAGAACCAATATCAATACGGCACTACCAATTGAAAATTGACGTAGTGAATAAAGATGTTCGATTTGATCTTGTGGAAATCAAAGTTTCAACGCCAATGCCTGACATCAATGTCTATGTCGCGCGCGCAGCCGGGCGTCTTGATCCGCAAACTCCTGTCGGCTCAACACCGTCACAATATGACATGGCCGTGCGCGAGCCTTGCTATGTGGTTGTCGAGCTCGATCCTGATCGTACAAACTGGCAATTCGAAAACGGCATTGCGGCCTTGACGACGAAGGACGATCCGACTGAGGACAACTGGGGCCTGATCCACGCCTACGCCAATGGCAAGCACTCCGCAGGAAAGGCGACCCGCGACGGATGCCGGGTTATCTATTTCGGGGTTGCGCAGCGGACTGGCTGGCAATCCTCGTTCGTCAACTTGCACACGGAGTTCTTGCAGGCCTCGACGCGTCTCAAAGTCATCATCGATCCTGACGTGCCCAACGAAGGTCCTGACATCTTCCCCTGAACCTGAACCAACCTCCTGAGTAACCCCCCTTGCCCCCCACCACTCCGCTTCCCCTGATCGTCGCGCATGCCCGGGCTGGTGCTCTGGCTCAGGCCTGGCGGCTGTTTCGGGAGGCGGGGCTGGAGGGAGTGGGGGACGATGCGGCGGTGCTCGCGGTCAAGGGGCGGCTTCTGAAGGAAGACGCCCTGGGGGCCGTTGGCGCGACGCGCGCTGCGATCCTGGCGCAGGCGGCGGCGGCCTATGGGGCGGCAGCGGCGCTGTCGGCGTCGAGCTATCATCTGATCAACGCCGCATCGCTCAGCCTGCTGGCCGGCGATCCTGGCGCCGCCCGCGCGGCGGCGGAGCAGGTGCTGGGTGGGTTGGACCAGCGCCCGGAGGAGGCTGAGACGCCCTATTGGCGCCTCGCCACCCGGGCCGAGGCCCTGTTGCTGGTGGGCCAGGGCGCGGCAGCGGCTGGGGCCCTCACGGAGGGGATCGGCCTTGCCCCGCGGGCCTGGGAAGACCACGCCTCCACCCTGCGCCAGCTGGGCCTGATCTGCGACGCCCAGGGCGTGGATGCGACCTGGCTCGAACCGCTGCGGCCCCCACGCAGCCTGCACTTTGCCGGTCACATGTCGCTGTCTGCCGACGCCGTCGATCTGCGCGATCGCGTGGCCGAGTTCGTCGCCGCGGAAGGGATCGGTTTCGGTTTCGGCGCCCTGGCGGCCGGCGCAGACATCCTGGTCGCCGAGGCCCTGATTGACGCGGGCGCGGAGCTGAACCTGATCCTTCCGGGGCCGCCAGACGTATTCCGCAAGGCATCCGTGGCGCGGCAGGGCGACCCGTGGGGTGCGCGCTTTGACGCCCTGCTGGCGGCGGCGGCCAGCGTGAGGACGTCTGGGGTCGGCCAGTCCCCGCCCGACGTCCTGGCCATCCAGCTGGCGTCCGAGGTCGCCATGGGCCAGGCGGTGCTTCGGGCAAGATCGCTGCAGACAGAGGCGCTGCAACTGGTGATTCTGGACCTGGATGAACGCGGCGGCGAGCCGGGCGGCAGCACGTGGGCGCGCGGCGCCTGGGCGGCCAGCGGTCGACGCCAGATCGTGATCCAGGCCCCGCGGGTGGGGACAGCCGCCAGTCCCGCGCCGCCACCGCGGACGGGAGAGCGGCTGCTGGCGCTTCTGGCCGTCGACGTGGCGGCGGACGACATTCCAAAGCTGGCGGGTGCGCTGGCCAACGCGCCCGCTCCGGCTCTGGCGCCCAGCTGGGGCGGTCGTGCGTTTCTGCTGGCCTATGCGGATCCGGCCCAGGCCGCGCAGGCTGCGGACCTGGTTCGAGATGCCTTGCCGCTCACGGCCCGGATCGCAGGGGTCTACGATGTGAGCCGAACTGCGGGGTTTCCGGGGATGGCCGGGCCGATCCCCTTCGGCCCGGCGGTCACCCTGGCGACGCTGCTGCTCGACTCAACACCGCCCGGCGCGGCCCACGTAACGGGAGGGTTCGCCTCGGCGCTGGCGGCGGCGGCTTCAGATCGTCGCATGGAGCTGGTGGGCGCGTTAGACATTTCGGACGGCGCTGAGCCTCAGGATATCTTCGCCCTGGGCAGGTGAGCGATCAGATCACCAGGTCTTCCAGCTGGCGACGCGCCACGATCATCATCGCCTCACCGTCGCGGCGTACGATGCCGCGACGTTCCAGCGCACTGACGGCGCGGGAAGCGGTCTCTCGCGTGGTCTGCACCCGCGCGGCCAGGGCCGACAGCACCGGATTGGGCCGGATCGCACGTCCGTCGCCGGCGTCGGCCAACCGCAGCAGTTCCGCATAGATGCGGCCGAACGAACTGAGCGTGGTGCGCGCCACCATCCGGTCGGTCGTCGCCCGCAACTGGGTCATCAGGCTTCGCGCCAGAGCCATGCCCACACACCCGTGACGTTCCGCCAGGGTCATCAGCTCGAGGGTCAGGATCACCAGCAGAACTGACGCCTCGATGGCCGTCACGTCGGACGCGCTGGTGTCGTCGCGGCCCGGGCTGAGGGCGCCGAACATGTCGCCGGGGGCAAACTCCTGCAGCATTACCGCGTGGCCTTCGCGGGTATAGGCGGTCGCGCGCGTCCGGCCCCGGCGAACCACAAACGCCTCGCCGACCGCGTCGCCTTGCCGGATGACGATGTCGCTGGCCTCATAGCGCCGCTCATTCACGCGGTGGCCGATGCTGTCGGCGATCTCCGGCGCACAGGCAAAAACGGCCTGAATAAAGGCCTGCAGGTCGCGCTTGTCTTCGTCGGGTCTTGCCGCCATCCGTCCCCCGCAGGCAAGGTGCCTGACACGATGGACCCAAGGCAAGGCCGGTGGCGTGCCTTTGGTCCAGTTTGTCAGCGTATCGGCGCGGTGCCGGTTCGTTTCGAAGGTCAGCGTTCACCCGCTAAGGATCCCGAATGCCCATCACCGAGCAGCGCTTCCGCTACCAGGGCGCGGATGGAACCGGACTGGCCGGATTCCGTTGGAGCCGCGCCGCCAGGCCCAAGGCGATCCTGCAGCTGTCGCACGGCGCCGGGGAACACGCAGGACGCTATTTCGAGCGCCTGGCGCCGATCGTGGACGCGGGCTACCTCGTCTACGCCAGCGACCATCGCGGTCACGGCCTGACGTCGGGCATGGCGCATCTGGGTGACTTCGGGCCCGGCGGCGCACCGGCGGCGGTGGATGACATGGCGGTGCTCAGCCGGCTGGCGCGCGCCGAAAATCCGGACCTGCCCCTGATCCTGATGGGCCACTCCATGGGCGCGATGTTTGCCCAGGCCTATGTGCTGGATCACGCCGACCTGATTGACGCGCTGGTGCTGTCGGGAACGGCGGGGCCCGGGCCGCGCAATCCCGCAGGGCCCAACAGCGCCTACGCCAATCCACGCACCGACTATGACTGGCTGAGCCGCGACGATGCCGAGGTCGACAAATACATCGCCGACCCGTTCTGCGGCATCAAGTTCACGCGAGACTCGGCGGCGTCGTTCGCCAGCCTGCGCGAGCGGGAGCTGTCACCTGAGGCGCTGGCGGGCGTGCCGCGCGGCCTGCCGGCCTATGTCTTCGTGGGCGATGAAGACCCCATCAACCAGAACCTGACCCGGCTGACGCCGCTGGTCGACGCCTACCGGGCGGCGGGCCTGGACGTTTCGCTCAAGGTCTATCCCGGCGGTCGCCACGAGATGCTCAACGAGACCAACCGGGATGAGGTGGTCGCGGACCTTCTGGCCTGGCTGGATCTGGCCCTGACGAAGATCGCCGCCCGATAGGTCAGGCGGCTTCCCGGGACAGCTGTGCGACCGCGGCTTCGCGCAGGTCGCGCTTGAGGATCTTGCCGGAGGCCGTGCGGGGCAGGGGCGCGTCCGAAACCAGAATGTAACGCGGCACCTCAAACCGGGCGAGGTTGGCCTCCAGGAATGTCCGCAGCGCCGCGATGTCCAGCCTGGGGTCGCCGTACACCGTCGCTCCAACCTCTTCGCCCAGGCGATCGTCCGGCACCGCATAGACAGCGGCCTCGTGGACGTCCGGATATCGCAGCAGGGCCGCTTCGACCGTGCCGCAGCCGATGTTTTCGCCGCCCCGGATGATCAGGTCCTTGATGCGGTCGACGATGAACAGGAAGCCTTCGTCATCCAGATAGGCCACGTCGCCCGTGCGGAACCAGCCGTCCTCGAACAGGGTGGCATTGACGTCGGGCCGGTTCCAGTAGCCGAAGAAGACTGACGTGCCCCGAACCAGCAGTTCGCCGCGCTCGCCGGCCGGCAGCGTGTCGCCCTGTTCGTCGATGACCTTCAGGTCCAGAACGGCCGAGCAGCGGCCGGAGCTGGCCGGACGGCCCAGATAGTCCAGCCCGCCGATCCCGGTGCCGATGGCGTTGGTCTCGGTCATGCCCCAGCCCGTGCTGGGCAGGGCCTTGCCGAACGAGGCCTCGATCTGCTTGACCTGCTCGGGCGCGCGCGGCGCGCCGCCGCCGCCCACGGCGAGCAGACTGTCCAGATTGCGCGACGTCTGTTTGGCCACGCGTACCAGATCCCCGGTCATGGCGGCGGGCGCCGTGAACGAGGAAATCTTCTCCGCCTCGATCAACCCGGCGGCCTTCTCCGGGTCCCAGCGGTACATGCAGACGAGTTTCCGCTGGGCGCGATAGGCCTGCAGGAAGATCGCGTTGGCGCCTGTGACGTGAAAGAGCGGCACGGCCAGCAGCCCGGCGGGCTGTACGGCGGGGGGCTCCGGCGTCATCCCGGCCAGCTCGGCGCCGGCCAGCAGGTCCAGCTCCCACGACAGCAGCGCAGACAGGACATTGCGATGGGTCGAGATCACGCCCTTCGGATGGCCGGTCGAGCCCGAGGTGTAGAAGATCATGGCCTCGTCGTCGGGCGCGATGTTGACCTGGGGCATGTCCGCCGCCCCGAAAGCGGCGAGCAGAGATCGCAGGTCTTTCGCCTCGACCGGCGAGGTGGTCGCCCGCACCGAAATCACCTTTACGTCGAGGGGGCTGTTGATCTGGGCCAGACGGTCCAGCCGCTCCTGATCGGCGAACAACACTTTCGCGCCGCAGTCGCTGAGGCCGTAGGCCATCTCTTCGGGCTGCCAGAGGGCGTTCATCGCCACGGCGATCCCGCCGATGGAGGTCACGGCCATGAAGGCCAGGATCCATTCCGGATAGTTGCGCAGTGAAATGGCCACCCGGTCACCGGGGCGCACGCCATAATCCCCGACCAGCAGGGCACCGATGCGCCCGGCGTCTGCCCAGGCCTGGGCGAAGGTCAGCCGCTCAGACTCATAGACGATGAAGGTCTTGTCGCTGACCGCGGCGGCATAGAGTTCGCGGAGCGAGGCTGGCGCATTGCTGAATACGCGCAGCGATCGCCCGCGGATGGTCATCTGTTCCAGTTCGTAGGTCTGTCCGGGGGCCGTCAGCGCGGCGATCGCCTCGGAACGGTTTGCGTACTTGGGCGCAGGCGTATCGGCCAAGGGTCTGGCTCCAGCTTATCGGGTTCGAAGGGTGTCGTCGGATCGTCAGGTCAGAGCAAGAGGCTCGCCAGCTTTTCCTTGTGCCAGGCCGCGTCGCCATACTGCGAGGCGTGCCAGATCGCGCGGCGACGATAGAGCTGGGCGTCGCACTCATAGGTAAAGCCGAAGCCGCCGTGGAACTGGATGGCCCGGTCGGCCGCGAAGGACAGGGTGGCGTCGGCCTGGGCCTTGGCCATGCGGGTGGCGATCTCGCCGACGCCCTGTTCGTCGAAACAGTGGGCGGCGCTGTAGAGGTGGCTGCGGGTCTGTTCGTAGCTGACGTAGGCGTCGACGATGGGGTGCTTCAGAGCCTGGTATGAGCCGATCAGCTTGCCGAACTGGACCCGGGTTTTCAGGTAGTCCAGCGTGTAGTCGATCGCCGATTGGGCGCCGCCGCACATCTCGGCCGACGCCAGCAGGTTCGCCACCAGATGGACATGCTTCAGGGCGGCGTCCGCCCGCGCGGGGTCCAGCAGGTTCGCCGCCGGAACCTCCAGGCCGTCCAGGGTGAGTTCGAAGGCGCGCCTGGTCTCGTCGACGATCACCTCGCGCCGCAGCGCAGTCGCGGACAGCGCCACCCGATCGATCAGGACCAGGGCCGGGCGTCCCTCCAGCATCACCGAGGCGATGATGGTCGTGGCGACGCCGGCGTCGCTGACGAGGCGCTTTGTCCCTGAGAGTTTGAGGGTGCCGCCCGCCGTGCGCGTGGCCGTGCACGCGATGTTGGTCAGGTCCCAGTCGCCCTCCGCTTCGCAGAGCGCCAGGGTGGTGATCGCGCCGTCCGCCAGCTTGGGCAGCAGCGTGCGCTTCTGGTCTTCTGTGCCGCCTGCCACAATCGCCTGGGCCGCCAGGGTCGTGCTGTAGAAGGGTCCGGCCAGCATGTAGCGGCCCATTTGCTCCATCACCGGCACCACCTCGGCCAGCTGCAGGCCGGCGCCGCCATAGGCTTCCGGGAGCGCAATCCCCAGCCAACCCAGCTCAACGATTTCGCGCCAGACCTCCGGATCGTGGCCGGTCTCGTCCTCGATCAGCTGGCGCACCCTGGCCATCGGCGACCGCTTCGCGCAGAACGAGGTGGCGACCTCAAGCAGGCTGCCCTGATCCTCGCTGAACCCCAGTCGTCCCAGATCCTGCATTACCGACGTCTCTTCTTCTGCATGGGGTCAGGATCAGCTCTTGGGCAGGCCAAGCACATGCTCGCCCACGATATTGCGCTGGATCTGCGAGGTGCCGCCGCCGATCGTGGCGGAAAATGAATTGAGGTAGGACCGCGTCCACCAGCCGCCGTCGACGGCGTTCGGATCGCCGACATAATAGGCGCCGCTGGTCCCGGTCAGTCCGATGGCGAACTCGTTGATCCGGCGGGAGAATTCGGTGTTCATCAGCTTGCCGCTGAGCGCCACGCCCGTGGGCCGGTCGGTATTCAGCGGGCTGAAGCCCGAGCGCTGGGCGCAGAGCGCGTTGCTTTGGATCTCGATCATGAAGTCGATCATTTTGGCCCGGGTCGCCGGATCTTCCAGCGCGGGTTTGCCCCCCCGTTTCATGCGCTTGGCCAGTTCGAGCACGTCCCAGGCGTTGGAGCCGACCGCCACATAGCCGCCGGCCTGGCCGCCCCGGGCGCCGCGTTCATACTCCAGCGTCCGCATCGCCACTTTCCAGCCGCCGCCGACGACGCCGACGATCTCGTCAGCCGGGATCCGCGCGTCGCGGAAGAAGGTCTGGGTGAATCCGTGCTCGCCGGTCAGCTTCTTGATGGGGCGGGTCTCGACCCCCTCGATCTTCATCGGCGCCAGGAAAAACGTGAGGCCGTCATACTTGCGCGAGGTGTCGGCCTCGGTGCGCGCCAGCAGGATCATGTAGCGGGCGTATTTTCCCAGAGTTGTCCATATTTTTGAACCGTTTACGACATAGGTGTCGCCATCCTTCACAGCACGGGTCTGGGCGTTGCCGAGGTCCGAACCGTTGTCCGGCTCCGAGAACCCCTGACACCAGATGTCCTCCGCCGACAGGATGCCCTTGATGTATTTCGCGCGCTGCGCCTGCGTGCCCATGTCGAGCAGCAGGGGCCCGGTCCAGTTGAGGCCGATGGCGTTCAGAAAGATCGGCCCGCCGTAGCGGCGCATGGCCTTGGTGGCTTCGGCCTGGAACGCCGGTGGCAGACCGCCGCCGCCGTATTCCTTCGGCCAGGACGCGCCCAGATAGCCAGCCTCATAGACCTGGCGCTGCCAGGCGCGCAGGAAGTCGAACTGCTGATCGGTACCGACCTCCATGAAGGTCAGCGGCAGCATGAAGCCCGGGTCACGGTTCACATTGGCCTTGAACCAGGCGTCCGCACCGGCGGCGAACTCGGCCAGATCCTTGGGATCGACGTCGGTCATCTACAGTCCCTTGTGCCCCGGCCACCCGGCCCGGTTTTCATCACTTAGTATCGCTCCCGCATGGGAAGGCGAGCGAATAGTGCCTAATCGCATCTGGTCTGCGCAAGAGTGCGTTGGCTCATTTGTTGACGTGGTATGCTCGACTTACAGCGGCGACTCAAAGACGGCGCACTGGCCGCACACCAAGGGGCGGGCCTGCTCGAGGAACGCCGACGCGTCGATCTCCGGGCGCTGATGCAGCCAGCCGATCTGCGCCATCCGGCGGATCATGATGAACACGGGGATCAGGGCGCTGTCCGCCTCCGGGAGGGGCCGGATTCTGCGATAGCCCTTCAGCAAAGCCGCCTGAAGCTCGGGAAAATGGGGCTCGGTCTGGTAGCCCTTCAACGCGACGGCGATGTCATAGACATGCCAGCCGAAGGCCGCGTCGTCGAAGTCGATGACGGTCAGACCGTTGCCATCGACCAGAATATTGCCCGGGTGAAGGTCGGCATGGATCAGGCTGAACCGGTCCGGCGCCTTGCCATAGCGGGCCAGCATCAACCGAACCTTGTCACGGGCGGTCAACAGCACCTGGTGTTCGGCCTTTGTGAAAGCCGGGTGCGCCCAGAAGGGCCCCCAGAAGGGGGCGTCGCCCATCAGGCCGTCGACATCCAGAACATGGCGGATAAAGCCGGTCGGCGGGCGCCAGGCGCTGGCCTGATTGTGCATCGTCGCGATAATGCCGCCCAGTTGCTCGAAGTGGCCGCGGATGACGGCCACATCCTCGATCTCATTCATCACGTCGTCGAGCAGATCGCCCTCGGTCCAGCTGGCCATGCCGGCCTGACGAACCTCACCGCTGGCCGGAAGCGTCACTGGCACGAAGTAGCGCCCACTCCGCGCCGGAATCGGCACGGGCGCCCTGACGCCATAGTCCGCCAGCGCCCGGGTCCACAGGGGTTCCGAGTTCAGCGCCTCCAGCGTGTGGTAGCCCGGCCTGTGGAGGCGCAGCACATAGTCCAGCCCGTCGGTCCGGTTCTGCACCCGAAAGGTGGCGTTCTCGGATATCGCCACCAGCTCAAGGTTCTCAGGATCGATGGGAAACGCCTCCAGCGCGGCCTGCGCCGCCGGCGTGAACAGGTCGCGATCTGCCTGGCTAACCATCGATCTCGTCCAGCACGGCGTCGAAGGCCTCGAGGAACGCCGTCGCGTTCTGCTGCGCGAACACCAGTGGCGGCCGGATCTTGACGACATTGCCCAGGGCACCCGCATTTGAGGTCAGGAAGCCCTTGCGCATCAGGCGATTGGCAATGTCGATGGCGCGGTCTCGGTCCGGCGACTTTGACGCGGCGTCCGTGATGATCTCGACGCCGATGAACAGGCCCTGACCCCGGACGTCGCCGATCCAGTCGCGCGCTGGCTTGCGCGCCAGGAGGGCCGCCTTGAGCGAAGCCCCCACCATCGCGGAATTCTCCCGCAAGCCGTCGCGGGCGATGACATCCAGAACGGCCATGCCGGCGGCGGCCTGCAACGGGCTCGACGCAAAGGTGTTGAAATAGCGGGTCCTGGCGCGGAATCCGTCCACCAGCGCCTTGCTCGCCGCCGTCGCCGCCAGCGGGACGCCATTGCCCATGGGCTTGCCGGTGACCACGATGTCGGGCGTAAAGCCGGTGACCTCGTAGCCCCACCAGTGCCCGGTGCGGCAATAGCCCGCCTGCACCTCGTCAGCGATCACCAGGCCCCCGGCCTCGCGAGCGATCTCGGCCGCCCTGGCCATGAACCCGCGCGGCACGTCCGGCAGGCCCTCGTTGGCGAAGATCGAGCAGACGATCAGGGCGGCGAACCCGGTGCCGCTGGCTTCGAGGCCCGCGATCGCCTGCCGCAGCCGGTCGAGATAGGCCTCGGTCAGGTCGTCCTCGCTGAGGGTGTTGTCGAGCGGGCGATAGAGCTCCGGAAACGGAAACGTCGCCAGATCCGGACGCTCGGCCTGCCCCGCGCCGATGCGCGTCATTCCGCCCACCAGCTCGCTGTTGCCGTGATAGGTGGCGTCGGTGCAGACCACGCCGCGCTTGCCGGTCGCAAACCGGGCCATCCGCAGCGCCACTTCGTTGGCCTCGGTGCCGCTGCAACTGAACACGACACTCTCGATCTGCGGACCGTGCAGGGCGGTGAGCCGTTCTGCGAACGCCACGATCCCCTCGTGCAGGTAGCGGCTGTGGACGTTGAGCGTCGCCTGCTGGCGTGAAATCGCCTCGACCACCTCAGGGTTGGCGTGTCCGACTGAGGGGACATTGTTGTACATGTCGACATAGCGCCGACCGGCCTCGTCAAACAGGTAGACGCCCTCGCCGCGCACGATATTGAGCGGCGTTTCGTAGAACAGCGCCGCGCCGGTCCCCAGCGCCTGGTTCCTGCGGGCTAACAGACTGGTGTTCATCTGGACCGTTCGCTTTTTCCGAAGCACCAGCTGTCTGACCCGGCGCGAACCCAGAACACCCGAGACCTCCGCCCTGCGTCCAGCGGTTTCTTCGGCGCCGACATGTCTAAACGAGGTTGTGGCGTTGCCGGGAATTTGGCTTATGCAGGAAGAACGCGACGCTTTTGAGAGAATGGTATGCCGATCCTGGAGTCCAAGCTCGACCTTCGCTCTGAGGACTATCAGCGCAATCGCGGCGACATGCTCGAAATGCTCGAGGTCATGGACGGTCTGCTGGAGGAGGCGGGGCGGGGCGGCGGCGCAGAGGCGATCGAGCGGCTCCGGTCCCGGGGCAAGATGCCGATCCGCGAGCGCATCGCCCATGTGCTGGATCGCGACTCGCCGTTTCTGGAGATCAGCCCTTTGGCGGGCTGGCGCTCCAATGTGCCGGTGGGGTCCGGCTTCGTCGTCGGCATCGGGGTGATCGAGGGCGTCGAGTGCGTGATCCTGGGTCATGACCCTTCGGTCAGGGCCGGGGCTTTCAATGCGTTCAACTCCAAGAAGCTGATGCGGGGCCTGGAGCTCTCACGGCTGAACCGGCTGCCCTATGTCCAGTTCGTGGAGTCTGCCGGCGGAGATCTCAGCGGCGGCAGCGATGGCGACGATCCCGAGGCGGCTATCCGGCGCGACGTCGGCCATTTCGCCGAGTCCGGGCGGCTGTTCTACGAGATCACCGAACTGTCCAAAATGCGCATTCCGACCATCTCGGTGGTGTTCGGCTCGTCCACCGCGGGCGGCGCCTATCAGCCGGGGATGAGCGACTACAACATCCTGATCAAGAACCAGTCCCAGGTGTTCCTGGGCGGCCCGCCGCTGGTCAAGATGGCGACGGGCGAGGACGCCGATGTCGAGAGCCTGGGCGGCGCCGACATGCACACCACCATATCGGGTCTTGGTGACTACCTGGCCCAGGACGAGATGGACGGCATCCGCATGTGCCGCGAGGTGGTCCGCCACCTCAACTGGCGCAAGCTGGGCCCGGAGCCGAAGGCCGATTTCGAAGAGCCGGTCATCGACCCCGAAGGCCTGCTGGGGCTGGTGTCCAAGGATCTGAAGCAGCCCTTCGATATCCGCGAAGTGATCTCACGGGTTGTCGACGGGTCCTATTTCGAAGATTTCAAACCGCTCTACGGCCCGACCCTGGTCTGCGGCTGGGCCAGCATCCAGGGCTATCCGGTCGGCATTCTGGGCAACAACGGCGCCCTGTTCTCGGAGTCGGCCGAGAAGGCCGCTCAGTTCATCCAGCTTTGCAACCAGATCGATGTGCCGCTGGTCTTCCTGCACAACATCACCGGCTACATTGTGGGCACCGACTTCGAGCAGGGTGGCATCACCAAGAACGGCTCCAAGATGATCAATGCGGTGTCGAACTCGACGGTGCCGCACATCTCGATCCTGGTCGGCGCGTCCTACGGCGCGGGCAACTACGGCATGAGCGGCCGCGCCTTCGGGCCCCGGTTCACCTTCATCTGGCCCACCGCCAAGGTCGCCGTCATGGGCCCCAAGCAGATGGCCGGGGTGATGACCATCGTCGGCCGCGCCTCGGCCCAACGGCGCGGCGCCGAGTTCGATGAGGAGGCTGACGCCAAACGCGCGGCGGGCGTGGAGTTCTGGGCCGAAGAGCGCTCCAAGGGCCTGTTCGCCACGTCGCGCATATCCGACGACGGCATGATCGATCCGCGCGACACCCGGGTGGTGATCGGGATGGCGCTCTCGGCGTGCTGCAACAACCCCGTCCAGGGTACGAAGGAGTTCGGCACATGGCGCATGTAGTCGAAACCCGGCCCATCACCCGCCTGCTGGTCGCCAACCGCGGCGAGATCGCCCGCCGGATTTTCCGGACGGCGCGCGAGATGGGCATTTTCACGGTGGCCATCTATGCCGACGGCGACCGCCATGCGCCGTTCGTGACGGAAGCCGATCTGGGCGTCGCGCTGGACGGTCGGACGTCGGCCGAGACCTATCTGGATGTCGGCAAGGTGATCGACGCGGCGCGTCGCAGTGGCGCTGACGCCATCCATCCGGGCTATGGGTTCCTGTCGGAAAACGCCGCCTTCGCCCAGGCTGTGATCGACGCCGGGCTGATCTGGGTGGGGCCAACGCCAGACGTGATCGCCAGGATGGGCGACAAGCTGTCGGCCAAGCGGTTGATGCAGGCGGCGGGCGTGCCCACCCTGCAGGCCGCAGAAATCACCGCCGGAATGGACCTTCAGGCTGCCGCCGCCGAGATCGGCTATCCCGTGCTGGTCAAGGCCTCCGCCGGGGGTGGCGGACGCGGCATGCGGGTCGTCCAGACGCCCGGCGACCTGCTGGCCGCCGTCGACAGCGCCCGGCGAGAGGCCGGCAGCTCGTTCGGCGACGACACGGTGTTCCTTGAGCGCTGGGTCGAGGTGTCCCGTCACGTCGAGATCCAGATCCTGGGCGATCGCCATGGCAATCTGGTCCACTGTTTCGAGCGCGAATGCTCGATCCAGCGCCGCCATCAGAAGATCATCGAAGAGGCGCCGTCGTCAGCCGTCGATAGCGACACCCGTGCCGCCCTGTGCGCCGCGGCGCTCTCGGCGGCCCGCGAGCTTGGCTATTCGTCGGCGGGCACGGTCGAGTTCCTGCTGGCCGGCAAGGAATTCTGGTTCCTGGAGGTCAATGCGCGGCTGCAGGTCGAGCATCCGGTGACCGAGGCGATCATCGGCAAGGATCTGGTGCGCGAACAACTGCGCATCGCCGAGGGCGAACCGCTGTCGTTCACCCAGGCCGACCTTTCGATCAACGGTCACGCCATAGAAGCGCGGCTGTGCGCCGAAGACCCGGCCCGGGACTTCCTGCCATCGCCGGGACCGGTGATCGCCTGGACGCCCTCGACCCTGGGGAACGCACGCTTCGACTCCGGCGTCGAGACCGGCAGCATCGTCAGCCCCGAGTTCGACGCCATGATCGCCAAGGTGATTGTGCATGCGCCGACGCGCCGTGAGGCCGCCAACCGGCTGGCCCGGGTGCTGGAGACCACCCAGGTCCAGGGGCTCACCACCAACCGCGACTTTCTGGTCTCGACCCTGCGCACGCCGCAATTCCTGGCGGGCGACACCACCACCGACTTTATCGCCCGCGTAGCCCCGGCGGCGATCCGCACGGTGTCGCGCGCCGAGTTGATCCAGGCCGCCATCGCCGCGACGCTGGAAGGGCAGGGCCGCCGCCGCGCGGCCGCCCGGGTGCTGAAATCCACGCCCAGCGGCTGGCGTCTTTCGGTGATGCCGCTGGAGCAGATCAGCTACGCCATCGGCGACGACATCATCGCGGTCGCCTATCGCCGCCGTCGCGATGGCAAATTCCGGATGGTGATCGACGAGACCGAGTATCTGGTCCGGGCCTATCAGTGCGGCCAGGGCCGGGTGGACATGGAGATCGACGGCCTGCGCCTGGATGTCCGCGTCGAGGTGCGTGGCGATCAGTGGTTCCTGCACAGCCGCTCGGGCGACCTGGAGCTGCGCGAGTTGCCCCGCTATCCGGACGTGCGTCTCGATGAGCTGTCGGGCGGTCTGAAGGCGCCGATGCCCGGGGTGATCCGCTCGGTCTTCGTGACCCCCGGCGAGCACGTCGCCAAGGGCCATGTGCTGCTGATCCTGGAAGCCATGAAAATGGAACACCGCATCACCGCGCCGATGGACGGCACGGTCAGCGAGATCAACAGTGCGGTCGGCGAGCAGGTCGGCAACGGCCAGCTCCTGCTGACGCTGACCCCGGACGAGGAAAAGGGCTGAGATCATGGGCGCCACCGAAGCCACCCTCTATGACGTCCGCAAGAGCGCGGCCTGGATCACGCTCAACCGGCCTGAGAACCGCAACGCCCTGTCGGCGACCCTGGTCAACGAGGTCTACGATCATCTTCAGGCCGCCATCGCCGATCCCAGGGTGCGCTCCATCGTGCTGACAGGCGCCGGGCCGGCCTTCTGCGCTGGCGCCGACCTTAAGAACCCGCCGGGTTCGGCGACGACCGGCGGCAAGGCCTGGGGCCTGCCCGACGTGCTGAACGCCATGATGAGCAGCCCCAAACCGGTGATCGTGGCGGTCAACGGCTCTGCGTTTGCGGGCGGCCTGGGTCTGGTGGGCGCGGCGGACATCGTGGTCACGATCGACGACGTGCAGTTCAGTTTCAGCGAGGTCCGGATCGGTGTCATTCCGGCCATCATCTCGGTGGTCTGCATCCCCAAGCTGGGCACAAGCAACGCCACCAAGCTGTTCATCACTGGCGAGCGCTTCACCGGCGTTCAGGCCGTGGCCTTCGGCCTGGCGCATCGTGCCGTGCCAGCCGCCCAGTTGCATGACGCGGTGCAGGAGGAGATCGACATGATCAACCTGGGTAGTCCCATCGCGGTCGCCGAGTGCAAGAAGCTGGTCCGTCGGGTGTCGGAGCTGTCGATGACCGAGGGATTTGCCGAAACGGCGCCCTGGAGCGGCCAGCTGTTCCGCTCGCCCGAGGGCCAGGAGGGCATGGCCGCCTTCCGCGAAAAGCGTAAACCCAACTGGGTCGTCGAATAGCCGGCCGGGGAGACACCAAGATGACCGACGTGATCCGCATCGCCAACTGCAGCGGCTACTATGGCGACCGGCTGGACGCGGCGCGCGAGATGGTCGAGGGCGGGCCGATCGACGTGCTGACCGGCGACTATCTGGCCGAGCTGACCATGTCGATCCTGTTCAACCAGAGGCGGGAGCGGGGCGAACAGGCCGGCTATGTGGGCACCTTCCTGAAACAGCTGGAGGACGTCGCCGGGACCTGTCTGGACCGCGGCATCAAGATCGTCACCAACGCCGGCGGCCTTAATCCAAAGAGCATGGCCGAAGAGGTCGAGAAGATCCTCACCAGGCTGGGTCTCAAGGCCAAGGTCGCCTGGATCGACGGCGACGACCTGATGGGCGACCTCGACCGGCTGCAGACCGAGGGCGAAGCCTTCCGCAATCTCGACACGGGCGTGGTCCTCAAAGACTCAAGCCAGAAGCCCGTCACTGCCAACGCCTATCTCGGCGGCTGGGGCATCAAGCTGGCGCTGGACGAGGGGGCAGACATCGTCATCTGTCCGAGGGTCACCGACGCCGCCGTGGTGATCGGTCCCGCCGCCTGGAAATTCAACTGGAAGCGCGACGACTTTGACGCGCTGGCCGGCGCGCTGACGGCCGGTCACATCATCGAGTGCGGCGCCCAGTGCACCGGCGGCAACTATGCCTTCTTCCAGGAGGTGCCCAGCTATCGCAACATGGGCTATCCGATCGCCGAGATCGAGCGGGACGGGTCGTTCACCATCACCAAGCACCCGGGCACCGGCGGGCTGGTCTCGGTAGGCACGGTGACGGCGCAGTTGCTGTATGAAATCTCGACGCCGGCCTACATGAACCCGGATGTCATCGCCCACTTTGATACGCTCAAAATCGAGCAGACCGGTCCCGACCGGGTGCGGGTCAGCGGCACCCGCGGCTCCAGCCCGCCGCCGACGCACAAGGTCTGTTTCAACACCCTCGGAGCCTTCAAGCAGAGCTTTGAGGTCCTGCTCACCGGTCTGGACATCGAACTCAAGGCTGAAAAGTACCTCGATCAGGTCTTCTACAATCTGGGCGGCCGCGAGCAGTTCGACGATGTCGACGTCCAGCTGATCCGCAGCGACCAGGCCGATCCGGCCTCCAACGAGGTGGCCCATGCCGCCCTGCGGGTCACCATCACCCACTCAGACCCGAAGAAGTTCGGACGCTTGTTCAGTGCCAAGATCACCGAACTGGGTCTGGCCACGATCCCCGGCAACACCGGACGCGGCGGCGGCGGTTTTGCCGGCGGCCAGACCATCGTCCACTGGCCGGCCCTGATCGACAGCCGCAAGGTGACCGAGCGGGTCCATATCGGCGACACCAGCGTCGAGGTCCTGCCGACCCAGCGTCTGGGTCTTGAGGAGATCCACTATCAGCGCCAGCCGGTCAGCCTGGCGACCGCGCCGGGCGGCGAGACGGTTCGAGTTCCCTTTGGTCGGCTCTTCGGCACGCGCTCGGGCGACAAGGGCGGCAACGCCAACTGCGGCGTCTGGGCCAGGACCGATGAAGCCTATGCCTTCCTGCACGCCTTCCTGACCGTGGACGCGTTCAAGCGCCTCTGCCCCGACATGGCGGCTTTTGAGGTCGAGCGCTACGACCTGCCCAACATGCGCTCGCTCAACTTCTACATCAAAGGCGTGCTGGGCGGCGGCGCCTCGTCGAACCACCGCATCGACAAACAGGCCAAGTCGCTGGGTGAATATCTGGGCGCAAAGGTCATCGCGGCACCGAAGGTGCTGACAGATGCCCTCGGCGCCGCAGGATAGCATCGGTGGAGGCCGGGTTCCTCTCACCGTATCGGGTGCTGGACCTGAGCCATGAGAACGGCCTGCTGGCGGGTCGGATGCTGGGCCAGATGGGCGCGGTTGTCGTGCTGGTCGAGCCGCCGGGCGGCTCGACGGCGCGGCGGGTCGGCCCCTTCACCGCGGATCCCGCGCCGGACAACTGCCTCTACTGGTCGGCCTTTGCCTCGGCCAAACGCGGCCTAACGTGCGACGTTGAGACGGCCGAGGGGCGCGACCTCATCCGACGGCTCTCGGCGAAAGCGGATTTCCTGATCGAG
>JANNFM010000106.1:0-5883 GCA_031379795.1 Alphaproteobacteria bacterium | reverse complement strand
ACCGACCTTCATGGAAGGCCGGAGCGCGGCATGAGCAATGGTTGCACAACCCTGGTCGATGACGGCGTCATTCGCGGCGTAATCGCCACCGTCGATTGCCAGACGCGGGCCTATGCCGAGGGTGGCTATCTGGCGCTGACCTCCGGTTCGTCTGTCTTTCAGGCCGCGCTGACGGTGTTGCTGACCATCTATGTCGCCCTGATCGGCTATCGCATGCTGTTTGCGCAAGGCGATACGCGCCTGTCGGACGCGCCCGGCATCGCACTGAGGATCGGGATGATCCTGGCGCTGGTGACCAGCTGGTCGACATTCCAGACCCTTGTTTTCGACGTCGCGGATCGGGCGCCAGCCGAGATCGCGGCGATCGCTTCAGGGCCGCTGCTGACAAAGAATGAGGGGTCGCTAGCTTCTCGTCCACTTGAGGGTCTTCAGGCGGCGTATCAGGAGTTGACGCTAACCGCCGCGGCCTATGGCCGCGTCGCCGGGCCTGAGGCCAAATCCTATTCCAGCCCACAGGCGGCGGCTGCAGAGGCTGTCGGCCTGGCCACCGGGGTCCTGTTTCTCTCCAGCGCTGGCGTCATTTCGGCGAGCAAACTTACCATCGGCGTGCTGACCGCAGTCGGCCCGATCTTTATCGTGCTGGCACTGATTCAAGCGACCCGAGGTCTGTTCGTGGGCTGGGTTCGTGCGTTGATGGCCGCGGCCCTCACAACCCTGGTGACCTGGCTTCTGGTCGTTCTGATGCTCCACGTCCTCGATCCCTGGCTGACCACGCTGGAGGAACAGCGACGGGGGCAGACGATGGACCCGCAGACGGCCATCAGCGCCGCCGCCCTGGTCTTCGTGTTCGGGGCTGGCCAGGCTGCGCTGACCCTTGGCGCCCTTGTCATGGCCATGAGCTTCCGACTGCCCAGCCTGACCCCGGATCGCAGCGTGGCCGGACGTGCGTCGGTTGGCGGACTTTCGGGCAATGACGGACCATCGGGCCTGCCCCAACCTTCGCGGGCGGAGCGTCTGGCTTACGAACTGCAGCGCGATCAGGGCCAGTCAGACTACAGGTCTCGTGCCGCTTCGTTGGCGGCGAACGCCAGTGCACCAGGTCGGCAGATTTCGGTGACCCTGGAAGATCGACCTCGCCTCGGCGATACCTACCGCCGCCCCGCGTTCTCAGCCCGCCGTGTCGAGGGTACCCGATGATCCGCGCCCCGATCCTTGCGGTCGCTCTGGCCCTCGTCGCGACAACCGCCATGGCGGTGGTCCCCCGCCCCGGCCCGGGCGACCCGCGCATCCACGTGGTGGACTATGACCCCTCCGACGTCGTCGAGCTTCGTAGCGCTCTGGGGTACCAGCTTTCGGTCGAGTTCGATCCGGCGGAAAAAATCGAAAACGTCGCCATTGGCGACTCTCTGGGTTGGCAGGTGACACCAAACCGTCGGGCTAACCTGTTGTTCCTCAAGCCGATGTCGGCCCGACCCCCGACCAATATGACGGTGATCACCAACTTGAGGCGCTACAATTTCCAGCTCAGCGTTCAGAGGCAGACCTCGCGGAGCCTGCCTTTCAGCGTGCGTTTTCTCTATGCAGCGCCCGCGATCGCGTTCGTTGAGACCCCGCCCCCGCCCGCGCCGCCCGTTGAGAAAAACGCGGCGTATTCCTATCAGGGTTCCGGCAAGACATTGCCGGTGAAGGTGTTCGATGATGGACAGGACACCTACTTCTCGTTCCGCCGCGACGAAGACCTGCCAGCGATCTACGCGGTGGATCCCGATGGCGGAGAGTCGGTGGTCAACAGTCGTGAGCGCGACGGCTACGTCGTTATCGACCGGGTCACCCGCGGCTTCGTGCTGCGCCGCGGCAGCGAGGTGACCCACATCTTCAACGACGGCTTCAAGACCGAGCAAGCCAGCGCGCTGCGAGAGCGCAAGAAGGACCCTTGGTGGCGGCGATGACCCCGAAGGATCAACCCAAGAGCCCAATCAGTCCGGTCTTCGCTCACGGAGAAGCTTCACGGCCTCGCGTGCGTCAGCCGCAGTCACCTCTTACCCTCTGGGCCGGCGTTGCAGGAGCCGGCGTGTTGGGCCTGTTGGTATTCAACGGCCTTTCGAGCGGTCGTGAGGCGCGCGCCCAGACCCCCGTCAGGCCTGCGCCGGTGGTTGTGCCGCAGAACGCTCAGGGCGCGATCCCGGTCGCCCCACCTGCCCAGACCCCACCGACACCAGCGCCTCTCACGCAGGCGGGGGTCGCACCCTCCGCCGATCCCTCTGAGGCGCATTGGCGGGCCCCCGCCATGGTCGTGGATTTCAGTTCGCCAGCCGACGCCCCACAAACCCAGGTCGCACAGGCAACTGGCCCAGCGGTGGTCGGTGCTCCCGCAGGCCCTGGAGCCGACACCCGTCAGTCCGCTGAGGAACGCTTTTCTGCTCGCCTGTCTGGTGGCTCTGCCGACACAGCCCGCGCCAGCCAGATGCGAGATCTCGGGCGTACGATCCCGCAGGGCGCGATCATCGCCGCCGTCCTGGAGACCGCGATCAATTCGGACCTGCCGGGCTCCGTCCGTGCGGTAGTCAGCCGCGACGTGCGCAGCTTCGACGGCAGCCGGGTGCTGGTGCCCCGTGGTTCCAAGCTGATCGGCCAGTACAAGAGCGCCGCCGCCGTCGGCCAAACCCGGGCTTTTGTGATCTGGACCCGGATCATCACCCCCACCGGCATCAGCATCGATGTCGGGTCGCCCGCTACGGATCGCCTGGGTCGCGGCGGGCTTCCGGGCGATGTCGACCGGCACTTCTTCCAGCGCTTTGGGTCCTCGATCCTGCTGTCGGTGATCTCTGCCGGCACAACAGCTCTGGCCAACGGCGGCGGCAGTGATACGACGCTGGTCATCGGCTCAACGTCGCAAGCCAGTCAGGTTGCCTCTATCGCTCTGCAAAAGCAGATCGACATCCCCGACACCATCAAGATTGCGCAGGGTGTTCCCGTCCAGGTCTCGGTGGCCCGTGACCTGGACTTCTCAGCCGTCGTCCGATGACCGCAAATGTCTACCTCAGCGCCTATCTGGCGCCCTTGGCACCCTGGCTGTCACGCCCTGATGTGACCGATGTCCTGATCAACCGACCAGGTGAAGTCTGGGTTGAGACCACTAGCGGACCTATGTGTCGCGAGCCGGCAGACGAGTTGACCGAGGTGGCGCTCCAGCGCCTGGCCCGTCAGATCGCTGCTGCCAGCCACCAGGGGGTCAACCGCGAACAGCCGCTGCTGTCGGCCACTCTGCCCGATGGCAGCCGCGTGCAGGTGGTCTCGCCTCCAGCCACCCGCGGCGGCCTTGCGCTGGCGGTCCGCAAGCATCTGATCTCCGACTTCAGCGTCACAGATCTGGCGCGCGAAGGATTGTTTGACATTGCGGCGCGGACTGACCCTGAGCAGCAGGGTCGGATAGACGCCGAACTTGAGGCCTTGCTCGATACCGGCGATCTGGCCACGTTCCTGAAAGCCGCCGTCAGTCGCCGCAAGACCATCGTCATCTCGGGCGGTACCGGCAGCGGCAAGACCACCCTGCTCAACGCACTGGTGAAGGAGATTGATCGCTCCGAGCGCCTGGTGGTGATCGAAGACGCCCCCGAGGTCCGGCTGGATCATCCCAACAGTGTCGGCCTGGTCGCCGTGCGCGGCGATCTGGGCGAGGCCCAGGTCGATTCGGACAGCCTGTTGGCGGCGGCGCTGCGTCTGCGTCCAGACCGGATACTGTTGGGCGAGTTGCGCGGACGCGAAGCCTTCGCCTTTCTACGCGCCGTCAACAGCGGCCACCCCGGATCACTGACCACGGTCCATGCGGACAGCCCAGCCGGCGCGCTGGATCAGATCGCGCTGCTGGCGCTGACGTCCGGCGTCGATCTCGGCTGGGACAAGGTCCAGACCTATGTCAGCCGGGTCATTGATGTGGTGGTGCAGCTGGATCGCACGGGCGGCGCCAGGCGGGTGAGCGAAGTATTCTTCCAGCCGCG
Source organism: Alphaproteobacteria bacterium (assembly GCA_031379795.1). Lineage (GTDB taxonomy): Bacteria > Pseudomonadota > Alphaproteobacteria > Caulobacterales > Caulobacteraceae > Phenylobacterium. The sequence continues at coordinate 1,885 of JANNFM010000106.1, read as the reverse complement.
AGGTCGGGTTCAAGCCATCGCGAATTCCACCTCCAAATAAACAAAGTGCAAATCATTCCATGGCATACCCCTGATCGTCGAGGTCCGCCTCGAGCCAGAACTTGCGCGTCCGGGTCTCGCCCGGACGAGACCGGAAGAATGCCGGGGGACCATGGGACGACTAGCGTTGCACAATCTGGAACGTCGGGTCGAGCCGCGCGAAACGGTTCGTCAGCCCGTGCGGGCCTACTTCGGAACCGACCTGGCGCTCTGGGCGGACTGTGAGCTCCGTGATCTAAGTGCAGCCGGGGCAAAGATTAACGTGTCGTCGCTCTACAAGCTTCCGCCACGGTTCATCCTGCTATTGCACCAGACCGGCACCGCATTCGAAGTCGTCCTGAAGTGGCGTCGAGGTGATCTGGCCGGCCTGTCTTTCGAAACCCGCCATGATCTGGCCTCCACGCAAGAGGCACGCCTGGAGACCATCCGGGCCGCCTGGATCGGCTTGCGTCCGGCCTAGTCTGCCTACATGAACCCAAGGTTCCGGCTCTGGAAACCGGCCAGACGTGGGAAAATCGTATCCAGGTCGGATTCGGTAGCGCCAAACCAGCGCCCCAGGGTTGCCCCGTACTGATCCACCGAGGTGGTTGGAATCAGATAGCCGTTGATGTTGTCCGGATTGTTGAACCCACCGACATCGGGGCCGATCGTCGGATACTGGCCATAGATGTCCTGCCCCTTGACCGCGCCGCCCATCACAAAGTGATGGCCACCCCAGGCGTGGTCGGTGCCGTCACCGTTGGTGGTGATCGTGCGGGAAAAATCCGAGGCGGTGAAGGTAGTCACCTGGGTCCGACGGTCGAGTCCTCCCACATTCGACATCGCACCGTCGAAGTAAGAGAAAGCATGCGCCACCTTGGCGAGCAGATTCGGCTGGGTGCTGTTCTGGAAATCGTGGGTGTCCCAGCCGCCGAGGCTGACGAAGAACACCTGCCGGCGCACACCCAGGCCCGGTGCCGCAGCAATCATCCGGGCGACAGTCTGAAGCTGTAACGCGAGCGAATTCGACTCGACCTGGCCCGAGATCGGATTGGTGTAGGCGGGCGCGGTCGGGACGCTGGTGACCACGCCCTGGGTAAAGGCGCTGTTCACGGTGGTTGATGCCGAAATGGAGCGCGCGACCACGGTGGAATAGTCGGCAGAGAAGGTGCTCGCCAGATTTGTGTCGGTGATCAGTTCGCGCACTCGCGCGGGGGCCAGCGATGAGCCGAACAGGGTATTGCCCTGCTGGCCGTTGATGACCACTGCCGGCTGGGCACCGGTCGACAGCTGGTACTGCACGATGGATTGACCCGACAGGAACACAGCATTACCCGCCGTCGAGATCGCCGTGAACAGGGTGTTGCCCCCGTTCATCCCGGCCATCAGATCCGCAAATCGACCGCCCCAGCCCGTGCGTGCGCCTTCGGTGGACAGCGCCTGCCAGGTCGATTGTTGATCGTTGTGCGAGAACAAGCTGGTGGGAAGCGGCACCGACCTGGCCTGGTACTGGGTCTTGCTGGTGGGTTGGATCAAGGTGCCGACGTTGGCCAACACGGCCAGGCGCCCCTGATTGAACAACGACTGCATCGGGCTGAGGAAAGGGTGCAGCGCAAATGTTCGCGTTGCGGCATTGGTGCCGGCCGGGACCGCCTGGGTGGTCCTGGGCGCAATCGCCAAAACGCCGCCCCAGGCTTCAGGAGACCCTGCGGCTGCCACCCGACCTGTCACCGAACTGGTCTGGCCAACGGGCGTCGGCGGTGTTCCCACGGGCATCAGGGCGATGGGATCACTGCCAGTGTTGCGCGTGGCGAAATAACGCCCCCAGCTGTCACTGTCGGTCGCCAGCACCATGTTATGCGAATCG